>CAYIRZ010000074.1:0-10602 GCA_964365845.1 uncultured Streptomycetaceae bacterium | reverse complement strand
AGGGAGACCACGATATCGCGCAGCGCGCGGTCGTTCATGTCGATCACGCGTTTCCAGGCAATGCGGCGCACGTCGATGCCGAGCTCGTTGCCGTGGTGGATGTGGTTGTCGAGCACCGCCGCCAGCAGATTGTTGGCGAGCGCGATGGCGTTGAAATCGCCGGTGAAGTGCAGGTTGATGTCTTCCATCGGCACCACCTGGGCATAACCGCCGCCGGCGGCCCCCCCTTTCATGCCGAATACCGGTCCGAGCGAAGGTTCGCGCAGGCAGATCATGGCTTTCTTGCCGATCTTGTTGAGCGCATCGCCCAGGCCCACCGTGGTGGTCGTTTTGCCCTCGCCGGCTGGCGTCGGGCTGATCGCAGTGACGAGAATCAGCTTGCCGTCGGGCTTTTTGGCGAGGCTGTCAACAAATTCAAGCGACACTTTGGCCTTGTAGTGGCCATACGGCACGAGGTGCTCTTCGGGTATGCCGAGGTTTTCGGCAACCTTGGTGGCGCGCTGCATCTTCGCTTTCTGAGCGATCTCAATGTCGGATAACGGCATGATGATTCTTCCTTCTAAATATGTGGCGGAAACGATGGTGGGTCTTGTTGCTGTAATTTCGGCGCAAGCGGCCGTTGACCCACCGAGCACTATACGGGCTGTCGCTGCCCGCTGGCCTTGACTGCGGTCAATTATCTGTAAGAGCCGAGTCTACGCAGTCCTCGGTTAGGCCCCGGCCGTCCCAGGCCTACACGCTCGAACGTAAATGAGACATCCCGGACAGCGTCTCGAAGTGCATGCGCCAAGATGGAACGCGAACCCACCGTGCCAAGTTCAGGTAATCTCGGCTAACTGCAGCCAACTTCCTGAGATTACGCTGCAGCGGCGACCCGGCCGCTCAGGTGCCCCGCGACCCAATACCCTTCCTGCAAGCGCACGTGAAGATGTCGGGTAGGCAAAGCGAATGAGAACCGATCGCAGGCACGTTCCGCTTACCGAGGAATTCGGGCATGCGCAAGCCGAGTCGAGGGGGGTGCACCTTGATTCTCATCGCTTCGACCCCAGCGGAATCGCCGCGCCCGCCCCATCCCACCGTGGACCGTTGACGCCCGTTAGCGGACAGGCCATACGTTGCCTTGTCGCACAGCATCCCTTCTCGAGCGTCGAGTGCATCGGGGGAAAGCCACTGCGGCGTGGTAGCCGTGTGCGTTCGGCGGCGACTACGGATAAAATGGAGTTTATACAGGTTCCACATTCTCCTGGAGGATTGTATGAGCAAATTTTTGAAAAATCCCGCGGACTTCGCTGCGGACTGCGCGTGTCAAAATGGACAATGCGAGATCTTTCGAGAAAATTTTCTTTTCCTCGATGACGCAAACGAGCTTGCTGCGGTCAGTCAACTGCAAACAAAATGCGGGTTTGTCGTGATCATTCCCGATGCGTCGAGGAAAGAGCGGGCATTGCTCTACCACACCAGCTGTCAGCGCATGACTGATGTGGTTGAGCAGATATTTGAGCATCATCTGGAAGATCCCGCGAGCTTGCCACGAGCCGCTCCGGAAATGACGATCGGTGAACTGTACCGCCGATGCGTCACCATTTCCTACGATCACTGCAGGGCAAAAGTTGCAAGCTTCAATTTCACGGACGTGCCTCGGGAATGATCCGCGAGCAGGCTGCGCAATCGTGTTGCTCGGCGGTCTTGCCGAACGCATCGATTGCCCGGCTGGCGAGCCGACGGCCGCTGCTCAGAACGGCAGGGCGAATCGCTTAACTTCGACTCGTTTCCGGTACGCGCTCCAGCCGCACCGCGCAAACCTTGAACTCCGGGATCCGCGCGGTCGGGTCGTACGCCGGATTCGTCAGGACGTTCGCCGCGGCTTCCCAGAAATGGAACGGGATGAACAGGACCCCCGCCTCGACCCTGCTTCCCACCTTCGCGGGGAGAACGATCGAGCCGCGGCGCGAGGTCACCCTCACGCTGTCGCCATCCTTCACCCTGATCTTCTTCGCATCGTCGCCATTAACCTCGACGAACGGCCCGGGGGCCAGCCCGTGCAGACCCTTGCTGCGCCGGGTCATCGTTCCCGTATGGTAGTGCTCCAGCATCCGGCCCGTGGTCAGCACGACAGGATACGCGGCATCGACCTCCTCCGCCGCCGGCCTGTACTCGACCGGATGGAACTGTCCCAGGCCGCGCGTGAAAGTCTCACGATGCAGGATCGGCGTTCCAGGGTGCTCTTCGGTCGGGCAGGGCCAGCAAAGCTGCTCGCCCGCCGCGAGCCGCGCGTGCGAAATCCCCGCATACTGCGGCGTGAGCGCGCGCATCTCGGTGTCCACCGCCGCGGTCGACGCATAGTGCATCGGGTAACCGACGGCCGTGGCAATGTCGCAGACGATTTCCCAGTCACGACGCGCCTGCCCGGGCGCCTGCACCACCGGCCGCGTCAGTTGCACGCGGCGCTCGGTGTTGGCGTAGGTCCCGTCGCGCTCGGCATAGGAACTGGCCGGGAGCACGACGTGTGCAAGCTTCGCGGTCTCGGTCAGGAAAATATCCTGAACCACGAGGAATTCGAGTTTCTCCAGCGCCTGGACCACGTGCGTGACGTCCGCATCGGAGAGCACCGGGTTCTCGCCCATGATGTACATCGCCTTGATTTTTCCGTCGAGGACCGCGGGAAACATCTGCGTCACCATCTGACCAGGCCGGTCCGGGAGCCTGGTACCCCAGGCTTTTTCGAATTTGGCGCGCGCGGCGGGATCGGCGACCTTCTGATAGCCCGAATACACGTCGGGCAGCGCACCCATGTCGCAGGAGCCCTGCACATTGTTCTGCCCGCGTAAAGGGTTGACGCCGGTACCGGGCCGGCCGATCTGCCCGGTGAGCATCGCCAGGTTCGCCAGTGACCGGACGTTGTCGACGCCGGTCGTGTGCTGGGTGATGCCCATCGAGTACACGATGGACGCGCGTTCCGCAGTGGCGTAAAGACGCGCCGCCTCGACGATGAGTTCGGCCGCGACGCCGGTGATCTCCGCCACCCTCTCCGGCGTATACCATGCCACGCATTTCTCGACTGCCGCGTAGCCCTCGGTACGCGACGCGATGAATTCCGGGTTCGTCAGTCCCTCGCGGATGATGACGTGCAGCAACCCATTGATCCAGGCCACGTCCGTCCCCGGCTTCTGCCGCGCCCAGACCGTGGCGATCTGGCTCAGCTGGATCTGGCGCGGGTCGAACAGTACGAGCTTCGCTCCGCGCGCCACCGCCTCGCGGATCTTGAGCCCGATGATCGGGTGGTTCTCGGTGGTGTTCGATCCGGTCACAAGGATGACGTTTGCCTGCAGCAAATCGTCGATGGGGTTGGTCATCGCCCCCGACCCGAATGACAGCGCCAGTCCGGCGACGGTGGAGGAGTGGCACAGGCGCGCGCAGTGGTCAACGTTGTTGGTCCCCATCGCGGCGCGCACGAATTTCTGGAACACGTAGTTGTCTTCGTTGGTGACCTTGGCCGAGGCCAGGCCCCCGAACGCGTCGCCGCGGTATTTCTTCAACTCGCGGGCGACGAGGCCCAGCGCCTCGTCCCAGGTGGCCTCGCGAAAGCCGTCGGCAGTCCGTATGAGCGGGGTCTTGAGTCGGTCTGGGCTGGACACGAACTCGAAGGATCCGAACCGTCCCTTCACGCACAGGCGCCCGCGCGACACCGGGGCATCGTGGTCGCCGCGCGCGCTCACGACGGTGTTGCCCCGAGTACCCAGAAGGATTCGACAGCCGGTGCCGCAATAGGGGCATACGGTGGAAACCTCGTTCTCGGGCCGAAGATACTGCCGCGTGGTGAGCGCCCCGGTGGGGCAGCGCTCCACGCACTCGCCGCAGGATTCGCAGATGGAGTCCCTGATCGGGCCGCCGCCGAAAGGCTCGACCGCGCTCGCGTAACCGCGCTTCACCAGGTCAATGGCGCCGAGGTGCTGGACCTCGGCGCACGCACGTACGCACAGGCCGCACAGAATGCACTTGCGCATGTCGATGGCGTAGCACGGATTCGAGTCGTCGATCTTCGCCTCGCGCGCCATCGGCCGCAGCACGCGCTCGCGGATTCCCAGGTGTTCGGCCGCCGCTTGCAGGCCGCAGGATCCGCATTGCGCACAGGTCAGGCAGTCCAGCGGATGGTCGGCGAGCAAAAGCTGCATCGTCCAGCGGCGCACCTCCAGCAGCTCGGGGTCCTCGGTCGTGACCTTCATCCCGTCGGCGGCCGGCGTGGTGCAGGCGCTAGGCAGACCGCGCAGGCCCTCGACTTTCACGATGCACAAACGGCAGGCACCGTACGGGTCAAGGTCAGGATCGTCGCAGAGCGTGGGTACATAGACGCGGGCGCTGCGGCAGGCGTCGAGCACCGTCTTCCCCTGTTCGACCACGACCGCGCGCCCGTTAATCGTCAGGTTCAGCATGCTTACTCCTCATCCCGCGAAACAATCGTTTTGCCGAAATCGCACCTCAGGCAACGGCCTGCTTCACGTCGGGCATTGTCGGCGGTCAGCGCCAACTCAACCTCATCAAAGTTGGCGCGCCGCTGCAGTGCTACCAGCTTGTGCACTTTATAGCGCGGAGCCGGTGACGCGGGTGCTGCCGGGTCGAACGCAGTGTCCAGCTTGCGCGGGCCGTTCCACGGAAAATGGATGGCCTTGCCCGGATGCAGGTAGTGCTCGATCGCCTCCGCCGCCCTGCGCCCGTGCGCAATCGCCTCGACGGCGGTCGCGGGTCCGAGTACGGCATCGCCACCGGCGAAAACACCGTCATATTCTGTCGCCAGCGAGTACATGTCCACGCTCACCGTGCCGCGTTTCGACACGGGCGGCCCACCAGCCGGGACCACCGGTTTCTGGCCGATCGCCCGGATGATGGTCGATGCAGGAATTTCGATGTACTCGCCCTCTATAGGCACCGGCCGCCTGCGGCCGCTGTCGTCGAAATCCCCCATGCGCATGCGCTGGAACTTGAGCGCCGCAGCGGCCCCGCCGCCATTGCTGATCACCTCAACCGGGGCGACGAGGAACTCGAACTGCACGCCCTCCTCCAGGGCCTCGGCGATCTCCTCGGGCTGTACCGGCATTTCTTCGCGGGTCCTGCGGTAAGCAACCGTGACACACCCTGCTCCCAGACGCATCGCGGTGCGAGCTGCGTCTATCGCAGTGTTGCCGCCGCCCACCACAACCGCGTCCCCGGTGAGCCGGGTAGTGGAGCCTTGTGCCGCCTTCTTCAGGAACTCGATCCCCGACGCTACGCCGCTCGCTTCCTCGCCTGGAACGCCCATGGTCACGTCCGACCAGGCACCACTGCCGACGAAGACAGCATCGTAATCTTTCCGCAGGCGCGCAATGGAGAGCTTCTTGCCGACGGTGGCACCGCACTCGATCTTCACGCCCATGCTGGTGATGCGCTCTATATCGCGCTTCAGTTCCTCGTGCGGCAGCCGGTAGGAAGGAATGCCGTAGCGCAACATTCCTCCTGGCTCAGCCATCTGCTCGTACACCGTGACTTCGTGGCCCAGGCGGCGCAGGAAATACGCGGCGGTGAGCCCCGCGGGTCCCGCGCCGATGACCGCGGTGCGGCGCCGCTCCTCGCTCGGCCGCTCCATCACCGGTATGCTCACCTGCGGGCTTGAGTCGACCATGAAGCGCTTAACCGAGCGTATCGCCACCGGCGCGTCGACCGCCTCGCGCCGGCAGTGCTGTTCGCACGGGTGCGGGCACACACGCGCGCACACCGATGGGAACGGATTGCGATCCATGTGGCTAAGCAGCGCTTCTTCCTCGCGACCTTCGGCAACCAGGGAGAGATAGGCCGGGATATCCACCTCGCTCGGACAAGCGTTGGAGCAGGTGGCGACGAACAGCGGCTGGCAGACGCCTGCCGGGCAGCGCTTCTCGCGCACGTGCGCCAGATACTCGTCGCGGAAGTACCTGATCGTCGTGAGCACCGGGTTGGGCGCGGTCTGGCCGAGGCCGCACAGCGACCCCTTGCACACCGCCTCGCCCAGCGATTCCAGCTGCGCGATGCTCTGCTCGGTCCCGCGCCCCTCGCAGATGTCGTCGAGGATCATGCGCATCTGGCGCGTGCCAAGGCGGCAAGGGGCGCATTTGCCGCACGACTCCTTCTCCGTGAAACTGACGAAGTAGCGCGCGAGGTCGACCATGCAGGTGGTGTCGTCCATGACGACCAGGCCGCCCGAGCCCATGATGGAGCCGGCCTGCGCGAGCGACTCGTAATCGATCGGCAGGTGCATCATGTGCGCGGGGATGCAGCCACCGGAGGGGCCGCCCGACTGCACCGCCTTGAGCGCGCGGCCGCCCTTCACGCCGCCGCCGATCTCGTACACGAGCTGGCGCAGCGGCATCCCCATTGGCACCTCGACCAGGCCGGTGTTATTCACCTTTCCGACAAGCGAGAAAATCTTGGTTCCCTTGCTGCGCTCGGTCCCGCGCGCGGCGTATGCATCGGCGCCGTCGGTGATGATGTGCGAGATGTTGCCCCAGGTTTCGACGTTGTTGATGTTGGTAGGCTTGCCGAACAGCCCCTTGATCGCAGGGAACGGCGGACGCGCCATCGGCATGCCGCGGCGCCCCTCGATGCTGGCGATGAGCGCGGTCTCCTCGCCGCAGACGAACGCCCCCGCCCCCTCCTTGATGATGAGGTCGAACGAGAAACCCGAACCGAGAATGTTTTCGCCCAGCAGTCCGCACTCGCGCATCCGATCGATCGCGGTCCGCAGCCGCTCGATCGCGAGCGGGTACTCGGCGCGGATGTAAACATAACCGTGCGACGAGCCGATCGCGAGGGCGCCGATCGCCATCCCCTCGAGTACGGTGTGCGGGTTTCCTTCAAGCAGCGAGCGGTCCATGAACGCGCCGGGATCGCCCTCGTCGGCGTTGCAGATGACGTACTTGACGTCCCCCGGTGCAGCGCGGCAGAACTTCCACTTCTGCCCGGTCGGGAAACCGCCGCCTCCGCGTCCGCGCAAGCCTGAACGCTGAACCTCCTCGACGATCTGGTCCGGGTTCATGTCGAACAGCGCCTTGGCAAGCCCCTGGTAGCCCCCCTCCCGGATATAGTCCTCTATCCGCGTCGGGTCGATCCGGTCGTTCAGTCCGAGCACCAGCCGCATCTGGTGCTGGTAGAACGGGATCGCTTCCTCGGCGGAGATGCGCCGCCCCGGCACTCCGGGGAGGGTACCCGGCATCTCGTAGAGCAGCCGCTTGATCACCTCACCGCGCGCGACCGTTTTATTGACGATGTCGGTGATATCGGCCGGGCTGACGCGGCAGTACAGCGTTCCCGGGGGGCGGACCGCCACGAGCGCGCCGTTCTCGCAGAAGCCACGGCACCCGGTCATCACCACCTCGACCTGGTCGTGAAGCTTCGCCCGCTTCAACGCCTTGTCGAAGCCGGCGAGGATCTCGTCCCCGCCGCATGCCTTGCAGCCGGTGCCCATGCACACGTAGATGCGGCGCTTGTCAGGGTCGAACGACGCGGTGAGCTGCGCGCGCAGCGCATCGAGGTCGGCGCGGATCGCGAGTTTCGTCATTTGCGCGCTCCTCGGACGGCGGAGGGCGAGCGCGTGCCGCGAGCCTTGCCCTTCGATGGACCGGCGGAAATGTCCTGGATCACCTTCTTCATCGATGCGCTGGTTTGCTGGCGCAGAACCTTGTCGTCGACAACCACGACGGGGGCGAGCGCGCAGGCGCCGAAGCAGGAGACGGACTCTAGGGATACGGCACCGTCGGAAGTGGTCCCGCCCGGCACGATCTTGAGGTCCGCCTTGATGTCGTCCATGAGCTTGCCGCTCCCGCGCACGTAGCAGGCAGTGCCGTTGCAAACCGTGACACGGTGCCTGCCGGGGGCATTGAACCGGAACTGGGCATAGAAACTGGCCACGCCCTCGACCAGCGCGGGCGGCACTACGAGGTGGCGCGCGATGGCCTGCATCGCGTCGCGCGGCAGGTATCCCAACGCCGCCTGTGCCGACTGCAGCATCGGGATCATTGACGACTGCGACGACGGGAACGCAGCCCCGGCGCCAGCGAGCCACCGCGCGACTGCAGGATCGGGCCGCAAGCCCGCCCCGCCCGGACTGCCGTTTATCGGCGATTTGGCCTTGCGCGCACTCCCTTTCTTTCCGGGCGTACTCCCGTTTCCGGGCTTCTTCATGGGATCGCTCTTTATAATCACTCGTCGATGTGCATCTTGCGACGAATAACGGGTGGCGTCCTTTGATCTACATCAATTTCCGGGTCATTCGCCGGCTTGGTTTCCAGGAGCCTGATGCCAACTCAACCAGGCGCCTTGGTCTGGCCGATGGACAATCTTCCGCTGCGCAAAAGAATGCAAAGACGCTTACCCCACCTCGAGCGCGGCCATCGCCTGGCCGCCGCCGTAGCTCGAGCGCGGCGTGAGTTCGCCGCCTTTCATCAACTTGACCGCGCAGTACTTGAATTCCGGGATCTTGCCGACGGGATCGAGCGCCGCATTAGTCAGCAGGTTTGCCGCCGCCTCGTAAAAGCAAAACGGTATGAACACGGCGCCGCGCGGGGTGCCGTCGTCGGCGCGAGCGTATAGCGAAACGATACCGCGCCGCGATGCGACGCTGATCACATCGCCCGGCTTGGCGCCGATCGCGTCGAGATCGAGCGGATGCACCTGTGCAGTTGCCTCGGGCTCGATCGCATCGAGCACCGAGGCGCGGCGCGTCATGGCGCCGGTGTGCCAGTGCTCGAGCTGACGCCCGGTAATGAGCACGAACGGGAATTCCCGGTCCGGCCGTTCGGCCGCCGGTATGATGTCCGCGGGAACGAGCTGAGCCCGGCCCGTGGGCGTTGGAAATTTATCAATAAAAACAACAGATTGCCCCGGATCTCCTTCGTTCTCGCAGGGATAGGTCACGCAGCTTTCCTGCTCCAGCCGCTCCCAGGTGATGCCGGCGATGGACGGCATGGCGCGGCGCATTTCATTGAACACATCCTTCGCGCCTTCGTAATTCCAGTCCAGGCCAAGGCGGCGCGCGATTTCCTGAATGATCCACAGATCGGGCTTCGCCTCGCCCGGCGCAGTTAGCGCCTGACGTCCGAGTTGTACCATGCGATCGGTATTGGTAACCGTGCCGTCTTTCTCCGGCCAGGCGGTCGCCGGCAAGATGATATCGGCGTAATAACAAGTCTCGGTCAGGAAAATTTCCTGCACCACCAGGCAGTCGAGCTTGGCGAGCGCCGCGCGCGCGTGATGCGCGTCGGGGTCCGACATCGCCGGGTTCTCACCCATGATGTACATGCCGCGGATCTTGCCCTCGTGCACCGCATCCATGATTTCCACCACGGTCAGCCCGGGCTTGGGATCGAGGGTGGCGCCCCATAACTTTTCGAAGCGGGCGCGCGCTGCCGCGTTGTCGACGCGCTGATAATCCGGGAACACCATCGGAATCAGCCCCGAATCGGATGCGCCCTGCACGTTGTTCTGGCCGCGCAGCGGATGCAGGCCGCAGCCGGGACGGCCGATCTGGCCCGTCATCATGCACAACGCGATCAGGCAGCGCGCATTGTCGGTGCCATGGATGTGCTGCGAGATGCCCATGCCCCACAGGATCATCGAGCCCTTCGATTTCGCGTAGAGCCGCGCCACTTCCCTGATGGTCCCGGCAGGAATGCCGCACACCGGCGCCATCGCTTCGGGACTGTAGCCCTCGACGTTTTTCCTGAGCTCGTCGTAGCCTAGGGTACGGTTCTTGATGAAGTCCTGGTCCACCAGCCCTTCGTGCACGATGGTATGCATCATGGCATTCAACAGCGCGACGTCGGTGTCGGGCTTGAATTGCAGATAATAAGTCGCGTGGCGTCCGAGATCGCCGCGCCGCGGATCGGCGTAGATGAGCTTGGCGCCGTTCTTCACTGCATTCTTGATCCAGGTCGCCGCAACGGGGTGATTGGAAGTCGGGTTGGCGCCGATCAGGAATATCACTTCGGCATGCATCACGTCGCTGACCTGGTTTGATACCGCGCCCGAGTTGACGCCTTCCATCAGCGCCGCCACGCTGGAAGCATGGCACAGGCGGGTGCAGTGATCGACGTTGTTGTTGCCGAAGCCCACGCGCACCAGCTTCTGGAACAGATAGGCTTCCTCGTTGGTGCCCTTGGCGGAACCGAAGCCGCACAGCGCGAGTTTGCCCTGCGTATCGCGGATTTCCTTCAGCTTGCCCGCCGCGAGATCGAGCGCTTCTTCCCAGCTCGCTTCGCGGAAATGTTCGAGGGGATTGGCCGGATCCATGGCGAAATCGGCATGCTTGGGCACGCCCGGCTTGCGAATCAGCGGCTTGGTGAGGCGCTGCTTGTGATGCACGTAGTCGAAGCCATAGCGGCCTTTCACGCACAGCCGGCCATGATTCGACGGTCCATCGCGGCCGTCAACATAAAGAATCTTGTTGTCCTTGATGTTGTAGGTGAGCTGGCAGCCGACGCCGCAGTACGGGCACACCGAATGCACTTGTTTGTCGGGTTTCACCATGCCGACGTCGCGCGCCGGCATCAGCGCGCCGGTGGGGCAGGCCTGCACGCATTCGCCGCAGGCGACGCAGGT
>CAYIRZ010000073.1:0-10608 GCA_964365845.1 uncultured Streptomycetaceae bacterium | reverse complement strand
GGTCATTCATGCGCCTCTCCCACGGTTCAACGCAGAATTGCGCGAGAGCCCTATCTGGCGTAACGTATGAATCAGGGGAAAAGATGACCGGGTATGACTAAGGCCGGACAAAAAGTGTCAACTAATCTGTCATCCAATTCGTCATCTATCCTTTCACCTAATTTCAAGTTGAGCCGAAGCAAGAGATAATGGCGCCGATACGCGTTTCCGGGAGCCAGAATTGCCCGAATTAAGCCGATTCTTCGGTAAATTGCTTGAAGATTGGGATCGCGCTCGGGCCAGGCAGCCGTTAAACCAAATCGAACCGCTGGAGTAAGTCATGATTCCGAAAATTATTGAGGTAAAGGCCTTGGAGGGCTATAGGCTTTGGCTCCGTTTCAATGATGGCACCACCGGGACCGTCGATCTGAGCGCGGAGCTCTGGGGTCCGATGTTCGAGCCGTTGAAAGACAAAACGCTCTTCGGCCAAGCCGCGATACACCCGGAGCTTGAAACCGTCACATGGCCCAATGGTGCCGACCTTGCGCCGGAGTTTTTGTATGAGCAAGCCGCCCAATCACGCGCTCCTGCGGACCGGCCAAAAGCCGCCGGCCGCTGAGCACGATCGTCGGGCGTCGTGAACAAGCTGCCGACTGATCGCGAGGTTCTCAAGTGTATCTACGCGATGTATGAGTCGTCCTACCCAGGCGTTCCTGCGGGCGAAGTACGGGGCGCCAACGACCCACATCTCCAAATCGACATCCCGGCCGTCGCGAAGCGTTTGAAGTGCAAGCCCGAGCTTCTCTTTGGACTGCTCTACTTCCACCTCGACGCGAAGCACCGCTACAAACAAGACTCGGGTGCACACGTCCACCTATTCCTGCTGAACGTCGCAAACAAGCACCACGCCGTCAACTTTCCGTACCTCGCGGCCATCCTGGCAAACCACAACCTCGAACATCGGCGTCAGTTATGGTCAGTTGGTCTGTCTCTGCTGGCACTGGTTCTATCCGCCGCTGCCATCATTGCGCAAATAGCCACCGCCAAGTGAAACGATGCTGACGCCTAACACTTGGCAAGCGCCGCTTCGCTCGCTCGCTCGTGTGCGTCATCGCGGACGTTGGGCAGACGAGATCGACCTGGAAGGCGCACGGGATCATGACTGAGTTCATCGACATCGGCTCGAAAGTGATCGCTTTCGCAACTCTTGTCGTCGGCGTGGTATGGGGTGTTCTGAAGTTCCTGCAGCGCGATGAACACTTCCCGCGAATCGCCTTCGAAGTTACGGCGAGGTTCGTTGGCGAGCATGGCGGTAAGACCATTGTGGAAGTGTTGGCCGTTCTAGAGAACAAGGGCGTGGTCCCCGTCCGCATCAAGGATCTAGCGTTCAAATTGCGTGGAGTGCGTGCAAGCGACGCGCTGCAAAGTGGGGATGAATCGATCAGAGGACAGACGAGGATTCCCCACCTACTGCGTGAGGGAACGTTCATTCCAAAGCACTGGAACTACACGTTTATTTATCCTGGTGTACAGACGGAGTACAACTACATAACGACTCTGGATTCCGATGTGTCGTTTGTTCGAGTAGAGGGGTCTTTCTCGTATGATCGCGGAGGCGCTTCTCACCACGCGGCGAAACTGCTCAAGGTTGTTATTGGCTAGGCGACCGGGCCCTAGCCCTGCCGAACAAGCCGCTGCAGCGGACCAGCAAGACGTTAGATTCACTGGAGATTATTCCCTGAAGAAGACCTCAGGGTCAGTGTTAACTTTTCCGCACCGTTGGATCGGACCTTGGAGCAAAACGGACCTTTCGGCTGATGGAAAAGTTATACTGGCCCTGTTTATGTTCTTAAGTTTTTTATTTTAGGAGTTTGTCGGGGCTAAGTCCGACAAACTCCTAGGCCCATATCATCATGAAATTCTGCAGCAACTGCGGCGCGCCGGTCGCGCTGAAAATCCCCGCCGGCGACAGCCTGCCGCGCCATGTGTGCGGCGCCTGCGGCACCATCCATTACCAGAACCCGAAGATGGTGGTGGGCTGCATCGTCGAATGGGAGGACAAGATACTGCTGTGCAAGCGCGCCATCGAGCCGCGTTACGGCTTGTGGACGGTTCCGGCAGGCTTCATGGAAAACGGCGAAACCACTTATCAGGGCGCCGTGCGCGAAACGCTGGAGGAAGCCAACGCGCGGGTCGAGATCGGGCCGCTCTACGCGCTCTACAACATCCCGCACATCAGCCAGGTCTATATTCTGTTCCGCGCCAGGCTGCTTGACCTTGATTTCAAGGCCGGCGCCGAAACGCTTGAAGCGCAACTGTTCGCGGAAAATGAAATCCCGTGGGACCAGCTTGCCTTCGCCACCGTGCGCAACACCCTCACCCACTATTACAGCGACCGCAGGCAGGGTGATTACAAATTTCACATGGGAACGATCGAACCGATGCAACGCAAATCCTAAGAGCACGTAACAAAATCAAAAAACTAGCCGCCCATCCCTCATCCCTGCCCCTTCTCCCCGCGTGGAGAAGGGAGGCATATGTTTCCTCTCTCCATTTGGGAGAGAGGTCAGGAGTGAGGGCTGGAAGGGTCAGGGATGAGGGCCGGGCGGTTACATCGATCTTGGTCTTTCTGAAATGTGCGCTAAATCGCGCGCAACGCATCGACGATATTGAGTCGCGCCGCGCGCACCGCAGGCAGGAACCCGCCCGCCAATCCCATCACGAGCGCGAAAAGCAGGGTTTGCACGGCAATGCCCGGAGTGAGGATGAAGCGGAACGAAAGATCCGCGAAGGTCTGAAAATTAGTGGTGGAAAACGAAGCGAACTGCATCGACGAAGCGAGTGCCAGCCCCGCCACGCCGCCCACCAACCCCATCAGCAGCGCCTCCATCACGAATGCCAGGAGGATGCTGGCACGCTTGAAACCAAGCGCGCGCAGCGTGCCGATCTCAGTCACCCGGCTCGCCACCGATGCATACATGGTGATCATGGCGCCGATCGTCGCGCCGATCGAGAAAATGATGGACAGCGTGAGCCCGAGGATATTGATGAACTTCGACAGCGCCCGTGACTGGTCGCTGTAGAACACCTGCTCCCGCTTCACCTCGTCGGCAAGCCGGGGATCGGTATCGACATCCGCCTTGAAACGATCATACAGGCCGGTATCGGCCAGCCGCACCACCATGGACGAATAGGCCGTGCGACGGAAAGACTGCATGAGCTGGTCGGCATCGCCCCAGATCTCCGAATCGAAACCGCTGCCGCCGGCATCGAAAATTCCGGCCACGGTCCAGTCGCGCTGCGCGAAGCGCAGCCTGCCGCCGATCCCCGTGCCTTCGAACCGCCTGGCGATATTAATGCCGACGATGATTTCCGAGGATCCCGCGCGAAACGTTCTACCCTCGATGAGCTTCACCTGCGGCCTCAGTGCAAGACCCATGGCGGAAGTACCGCGGATGATGACGTTGGAGGGCCGGTTGTCGCCGCGGCGGGTGAGCGAAATCAGCACCACGGTTTCTTTCGACGCCATGCGCTCGCCGCCAGGGCCGTTGGCTATGGCGGCATGCATTTCGATGATGCTCGCCTGGTCGCGGTTAATACTGCTCTGCACCTCGGTTTCGGTGCCCTTGCGGATCACCACCATATTGTCGTACTCGCCGGTGGTGACCAGCGTGCGTTTGAGTCCCGCATCGAGCATCAGCACCGTCGCGAAGACGAAAACCACCAATGCCAGCCCGCTCACGGTCAATGCGGTGGTCAGCCGCCGGGCCCACAGATTGCGGGCGATATAGGAGAGCGGAACGGCCATTTTAATGTTCACCCAATGGCCCGCAGCCCATCCACGATACGCACGCGCGAAGCGCGGATGGCGGGCACCACTGCAGCCAGGATGCCGACTGCCATGGCACACGCCGCCTGCAGAGTCAGCGTGAGCGGCGATACCTTGAATATCGGAAATATTCCGCCCGTGACGGTCTGGAATAGGGCAGCGGCAGGCGGCGTGGCAAGCAGGCCCAGCCCGCCGCCGACCGCGCAAATCGCCATGGACTCGCCGAAGATGAGCAGGGTAATGAAACCGGGGCCGAAACCGAGCGCCTTGAGCGTCGCGTACTCCGTGGTGCGCTCGCGGGCGCTCATTGCCATGGTGTTCGCCATCACCGCCATGATGATGAGAATCACCACGTACGACACGACACGGATAGCGGCAATGATTTCATTCGACATCGCGACGAAACCAAGCTGGAACGCCTGCTCCGTCTCGGTGAGCGTTTCCGCGAGGGAGTTCTTGAATACCGCGTCGATAGCGAGGGAGATGGGCGCCGCATTCTCCGGATTGTCGATGCCGACGATGTAGACGCCGACCTGTTCGGCGCGCCGTGCCGCGACCTTTTTGACCGACTCGTTGAGGTAATCCCAGTGAAACAGCATCTGGCGCGTGACCTTGGTGCCATCGACGCCGTCGAAAATGCCGCGGATCACGAATTCCCAGGTGCCCGGATAAATGGTCCCGCGAATCGGCAGCACATCCCCCACTTTAAAGCCGAACCCGTCCGCCAGCTGGCGGCCGACGAGACAGCCTTTGCGGTCGCGCAAATACGCCAGGCGCTGCGCCTCGGGCAGCACGAACTCCGGGTAGAGGTCGAGATAGTTGTCCGAAATCGCAAATTGCGGGAAGAAATTCCTGGGCTCCTGGTAAATGCCGCCGAACCAGTTGGAGCGGGCTACCGCCGTCACCCCTTCCACGCCGCGAATGCGGGCCTCGTAGCTCACCGGCAGCGAGAACACCAGCGAGATGGCATTGCGCGTCACGAGGCGCGCGTTGGAGGCTGCCTGCGCCCCTGCGTACCAGGCGTCGACCACGGTCTGCAACAGGCCGTAGGCGAGCACCGCAACCAGCAATCCAACGACGGTGAGCGCGGTGCGCAGCTGGTGGCGCAGGGCGTTCCTGAGAATCAGCTTCAACCAATGCATGAACGCCGCCTCGCCCATGCCATCGGCCAGGGTGAGTTATACATGTTATTGATTGATTTTATTTCGCGTCTAAACCAGCAGACGACGAACCGCGGCAGCGACCGGTTCGAACTCCGCCTCGATTTTGCGCGCATGGTCCAGCACCTGCTCCGTGGCACCCGCCCGGCCCGCAATTTCGATTTCGCTGGCGAGTTTCGCCAGGCGGTGGGCGCCGAGTCGCGCGCTGCTCGACTTGAGCGAATGCGCCGCCCGCTCCACTTCCTTCAGATCCGCGGCATTCGCTTCGGCAATCGTTTTGACGAACTGCTGCGCGCTGTCGAGATATTTTCGCAGGATTGATTGAAGAATACCGGGCTGCGTGGTTTCCATCTGCCGGAGAAACTCGATTGCCGACGGATCGATCACCTCGGATCCGTCAGCGGACGCTTTCGCATTCTCCACAACCGGCGTCCTGTCCGGCTTACTGCCCTCAGCGGCGGTCGCAGCGGACTGCGATCGCCACCGCGAGAGGATAGCGACCAACTGCTCCCGCAGAAAGGGTTTGGCGAGGTAATCGTCCATGCCCGCGGCCAGACAAAGCTCGCGGTCGCCTTCGAACGCGCTCGCCGTCATTGCAATGACAGGCAGCCGCGCGCCGCCCGCCGCCTCGCGGGCCCGCAGATCGCGCGTCGCCTGAAAGCCATCCATAACAGGCATCTGACAATCCATCAACACCAGATCGAATTGCCCGGCTGCAACCCGCTCCAGTGCATCACGGCCGTTCTCTGCGATCTCAACGCTGCAGCCCAGCGACTGCAGCATGGCCTGAGCGACCACCTGATTGACCGGATTATCTTCGACCAGCAGAACACGCGTGCCCGCAAGATCCACGATTGCACCTCCAGATGAAGCGACCTCCCCGGTCGCAAACGCCGCTGCAGTCCCTATCCGCATACGGATGGTAAACCAGAATTTCGAGCCTTTGCCAGGCTCGCTTTCAAGGCCAATTTGCCCCCCCATCATCGCCACAAGCTCGGAGGAAATGCGCAATCCTAACCCCGCTCCGCCGTACGCGCGCGTCACCGAGCTGTCGATCTGGGAAAAAGACTGGAACAACAACGCCTGGTCTTCTTTCCGTATGCCGATGCCGGTATCCGCAACCACGAATCGCAGTATGCACTCGCCCGCGTCAAGCCGTTCCACTCTGGCCGAAATGTCCATGCGTCCCTGCTGCGTAAACTTGAGCGCATTGCCCATGAGGTTCACCAGGATCTGGCGCAGGCGCACGGAGTCGCCTATCAACATCTCGGGAACATCCTCCGCCATGGCAACCCGGAAAGCCAGCCCTTTGCGGTCCGCTGCGAAACGGAACATATTTTCGACATCGCCGAGCAAGGGACGCGGCGCAAACTGATCCTCCCGCAAATCAAGACGTCCGGCCTCGATGCGGCTCAAGTCGAGAATGTCGTTGATGATATCGAGCAGCGAAATGGCCGACTGCTTTATGGTGGAAGCATAGTCTCGCTGCTGTTTATCGAGATTGGCATCGAGCAGCAGCTCGCTGGTACCGATCACTGCATTGAGCGGAGTGCGGATCTCATGACTCATGTTGGCGAGAAAGCTCGACTTCGCCCTGCTCGCCGCCTCTGCCGCGTCACGCGCCTCGGCCACGCTGGCAGCCATTTCCGCGATCTCGATGCGCTGCGAAATATTGTCCTGCAGATACTGCGCGGTGCGGCGGCCGACCTGGATCAGGAAAATACCGTAGGTAAATGCTCCCACACCGGTCAGCAGAAAATGCCAATCGCCGCGCAAGCACATGGAGACCGCGAACGGGAATACGGAGCCACCTACGTAGCTTGCATAGGCCGGCCACCACCCACCGAAAGTCGCGAGCGCGCCGGCCGGCATGCCGATCACGATGAAGGCGGCGAAGAAATAAAGCTCGGGGTTCGCGAACGGGAAAAGGGCGGTCGCCGCAAAACCCCATAGCAACCCGGACACGGTGGCGAGCGTAAAACATATACGGGCATAATGCCGCACTGCCTCGCCTGCCGGCTGCCTGCTCTTCCACAAATAGACCCCGGCTATGCGTGCCGCGCCCATCGCGTTGAGAGCCACATACCAGGCGAGCAACCACGCGCGGGGGGCATAAGGCCAGATCACGGCGGCGTACAGGCTTGAAGTAACTAAATTTGCAACGCCTGCCGAAGTGCCAAGCCGATAGACGAGCCCGATCTGCTCGGCAAATGCTTCGCCGGGCATCGTCGCATCCGATTTCCTGCCTGTCATTAATTCATGCTCCGTGACGATGTCTGCATTATCTCATCATCCAGCAGCCTGTCATCCCCGGCTTCGACAAAAGCCATACCGGTTGCATTCGTTCCCGCGTACCTTAGCAAAGTCCGACAGACTGCTAGCCGGCCTGATTGCTCAACACCCCTTTTTCGAGATGCCGGATGTGATGCGCCCTTTGCGCGGCATGCTGGTCATGGGTCACCATGATGATGGTTTTGCCCAGTTCGGCATTGAGCCGGTCCAGTAGCGTCAGCGCATCTTCAGCCGACACACGGTCAAGATCACCGGTGGGCTCGTCGGCCACCAGCAGGGTCGGATCGGAAATGATGGCGCGCGCGATCGCCACGCGCTGCTGCTGGCCGCCGGAGAGTTCCGACGGATAATGCTCCATGCGGTCGGTAAGCCCGACCATGGCGAGCGCTGCTTCTACATGCTCCTTGCGCTCGTTTCCCGACAATCCGGTCAACAGTAACGGCAGTTCGATGTTCTCGAACGCGGTCAGCACCGGCATCAGATTGTAGAACTGGAAGATAAAACCAACATTGCGTGCGCGCCAGTCGGCAAGTTCAGACTCCGACAACAGGGTGATATCGATGCCGCCGACCAGCAGCGTGCCGCTGTCCGGCTTGTCGATGCCCGCGATAAGATTCAGAAGCGTACTCTTGCCGGAGCCCGACGGCCCCATGAGCGCGACGAAATCACCGGACATGATGTCGAAAGTGATGTCCTGAAGCACCGGCACGATCTGGCCGCCGCGTCGGTACGACTTCGTGAGGTTTCTGATTTCAACAACCGGGTGCATAAAGACCTAGCCACAGAGGATTCCTATTTCGTTGACAGCGACACCGCTGCGCCATCGCGCAGCGCGCCGGACGGCTTGAGCACCACTTTATCTCCGGGTGCGACGCCCTTCACCACTTCGATCATGTCGCCTATCGTCCGGCCGGTTTCAACCTGGGCCTCGGAGACCTTATCGCCCTTGATCACATAAACCACGCTGCGACCGCCGCGATTGGCGATCGTTGAGAATTGCACCACGGTGCGCGCGCCACGCTGATCGGCCGGCACCTCCTGCGACAGAAACGCAACCTTGGCGCTCATCTCGGGCAGGATGCGCTCATCCTTGTCCAGGAAGCGGATTTTTGCCATCACTGTCGCCTTGGAGCGGTCTACGGTCGGCACCATACGATGCAGCACGCCACGGAAACGCAGATCAGGCAGTGCATCGAGCTGGATTTCACAGGGTTGGTCAGGCTTGACCTTGGCGAGATTCGATTCCGACACGTCGGCCTCGACTTCGAGTGTTGACATGTCGGCCATGGTCACCACCGCGGCCTGGGATCCGGTGGCGGATGAAAACGGCGTAATCACGTCTCCCACGTTAGCATTCTTGGTCAGCACCACGCCATCGAATGGCGCGCGAATAAGCGTCTGCTCGACCGCGACCTGAGTCGCACGGTAGCCGGCCCGGGCCACCCCGATCGCAGCCTTGTAACCGCTGATAGCTGCTTGGGCCCTCTCGTAGCGGGCAACCACGGTGTCGTGCGCCGCCTGGGAAACGAATTTTTTCGCAAGCAAATCGCGCGAGCGGTCAAGTGCGCGCCCGGCCTCCGTCGATTCGGCCTGGCCTTGCTCGAGGTTCGCCTGCGCGAGATTGATGTTGGCGGCCGCCTGTTCCATGGTTGCCGTCACATCCTTGTTTTCCAGGCGCGCGATGACTTGGCCCTGTTTCACCTGACTGCCTTCGCGCACGTCCAGCCACTCGAGCCGGCCGGTCGCCTTGGATGCCACCGCCGCCTTGCGCTGGGCTACGACATAGCCCGTCGCATTAAGCAGCGTATAAGCCTGCGATGGATAGGCAACAGTCACCGTCATGGCCTCTACCGGAACCGCAGCCTTGTAGCCGAATACAAGATAGACGCCCAGCGCGGCGAGAACAACGGCCGCCGCCCACCATTTCAGATGGCGTCGCTGCTTCGGCACGCCTGTCGCCGCACTCATGCCGCTGCGGTCGATGCGCAGTTTCGATAAGTCTTCACCAGCCACTGAAGCCCCCAGGAGTTTGTCGGACTTGGCCCCGACAAACTCCTAAAATGAAAAGCACTAAAGTACGGGGCGAAAAGAACGCCATGTCCGGTGAAATGTGTAAAAATGTGCCTGATTCTAGCAGGAGACCGCCATGACGGCACCGATTCCCACTACCAAACCCGCATTTCAATGGGAAGATCCATTGCTGCTTGACGACCAGCTCACCGGCGAAGAACGCATGGTGCGCGACTCGGCGCATGCCTATTGCCAGGAAAAGCTGATGCCGCGCGTGCTGGAGGCCAATCGCCACGAGAAATTCCACCGCGAAATCATGAACGAGATGGGCGCAATGGGTTTTCTCGGCTCCACCCTCGAGGGCTACGGCTGTGCCGGTGCGAGCAATGTCTGCTATGGCCTGATCGCGCGCGAAGTCGAGCGCGTGGACAGCAGCTATCGCTCGGCGTTGTCGGTGCAGTCCAGTCTCGCCATGTACCCGATTTACGAGTTCGGCTCCGCACAGCAGAAAAGCAGATATCTGCCCAAAATGGCAACCGGCGAATGGATAGGCTGTTTCGGGTTGACCGAACCCGGATTCGGCTCGGACCCCGCCGGCATGGTGACGCGCGCCCGGAAAACCACCGGCGGCTACATTCTCCACGGCGCAAAGATGTGGATCACCAACGCGCCGCTCGCCGACGTGTTCGTGATCTGGGCCAAGGATGACGACAATCTGATCCGCGGCTTCATCCTGGAAAAAGGCATGAAGGGCCTGTCCGCGCCCAGGATCGAAGGCAAGTTCAGCCTGCGCGCTTCGGTCACCGGCGAAGTGGTCATGGATGAGGTATTGGTGCCGACGGAAAACATGCTGCCCAATGTGTCAGGCCTCAAGGGGCCGTTTTCATGCCTCAATAAGGCGCGCTACAGCATTGCATGGGGCGCGCTGGGCGCGGCGGAATTTTGCTGGCATGCCGCGCGCAACTACACGCTGGAGCGCAAGCAGTTTGGGCGCCCTTTGGCGGCGAATCAGCTGATTCAGCTGAAACTCGCCAACATGCAGACCGAGATCACGCTGGGTCTGCAGGCGGTGTTGCGTCTGGGCCGGCTGATGGACGAAGGCCGCGCCACGCCGGAAATGATGTCGCTGTTGAAACGCAACTCGTGTGGCAAGGCACTGGACATTGCCCGCGTGGCGCGCGACATGCACGGCGGCAACGGCATTTCCGACGAGTTTCACGTCATCCGCCACGTCATGAACCTCGAAGCGGTGAATACCTACGAGGGCACGCACGACATCCACGCGCTGATCCTCGGGCGTGCCCAGACCGGAATTCAGGCGTTCAACTGACCAGGAGT
>CAYIRZ010000072.1:0-10696 GCA_964365845.1 uncultured Streptomycetaceae bacterium | reverse complement strand
TACTATTTATGAAACCAAAGGAGCAACCATGGAAACCGTAACGTTGAAAGTAACCGGAATGACCTGCATGGGCTGCGTCGGCAGCGTCAAGCGCGTGTTGCAGGGTGTAGACGGGGTCAAGGCAGTCGAGGTATCGCTCGACAAGGCACAGGCGACGGTGCAATACGATGCCGCCGTGGCCGGACCGGCGCAGCTCAAGGCGGCAATCGAGGACGCCGGGTATGAAGTCGCCTGACAAAGCGCCGCGGAAACCGCGCGCCGCCGACAAGGAGTGCCCGCATATCGTGCAACCGCACAAGGCGGCGCTGCTGACGCGGCTCAATCGTATCGCCGGCCAGGTCCGCGGCATCTCCAGCATGATCGAGCAGGATCGCTATTGCGTCGACATTCTGACGCAGATTTCGGCTATCCAGTCGGCGCTCGACGCGGTCTCCATGCAGTTGCTGCAGGATCATACGCATGGCTGCGTGCAGGGCGCGATCAAATCCGGCAACGGCAAGCACGCCATCGATGAATTGATGCAGGTGGTGAAAAAATTCGCGCGCTAGCAGCCTGTCGGACTTGGTCCCATTCACCGGGACACGCAGCACTAACGAATCACTGTTGATCGACGCTTCGGCGACAGGCTGCTAGTTCCAGAGCTGCCACCACGGAACATCTCTTTGTGCCGCGCTCTTCAGGTAAGCGCTGTTGGGAAAGTTCTTGAGCATCACGCGCTCGGCATCGTTGCGCAAATCCTTCATGCCCAGCGCGTCGTAGGCCTTCACCATGATCAGCAGCCCTTCCTCATTCGCCGGCGCCTGCGGATAGGTTTTCAGGGAGAACTGCACCCGGTTGGCCGCCGCCACATAAGCGCCGCGCTTCAGGTAATAGCGCGCGACGTGCACCTCGTGCGAAGCCAGCGCATTGACCAGATAATTCATGCGCTGGATCGAATCCGGCGTGTACTTGCTGTCCGGAAAACGCGTTACCAGTTCCTTGAATCCGTCGAACGCCTCGCGCGCCGCTTTCGGATCGCGTTCGGTCATGTCCTGGTTGCTGACGAAACCGAAGAGGCCGAGATCCTCGTTGAAATTGGCAAGCCCTTTCAGGTAATACATATAATCGACGCTGGGATGATTGGGGTGCAGCTTGATGAAGCGGTCGGCGGCGGCAATGCTCGATGCCGACTCACCCTGCTTGTAATAGGCATAAGCGATTTCGATCTGCGCCTGCTGGGCAAAGCGGCCGTAGGGATAGCGCGACTCGAGTTTTTCATAATACTGGATGGCTTTTTCATAGCCGCCAGCGCCGAGTTCGGACTTGGCTTCCGCATAAAGCTTTGCCGCCGACCAACTCTTGGTCTCGTCGATCACTTCAGGCAACAGACCGCACGCGCCAAGCAGCAGGCCGAGGCTAAAAGTCAGAATTACCGCTAAACTATGTCGCATGATGAGCGCCGCAAAACAATTGGAGAAGTATACTGCAAAGGCTGTTACGCCGCCCCCCGTTGAACTGACTGTTCCCGGCGACTGTGCCGGTCTGCGGTTGGACCAGGCGCTTGCCCGTTTGTTGCCGGATTTTTCGCGCAGCCGCCTGAGCCTGTGGGTACGCCGCCACCAGGTCACCGTGGATGGACGGACAGTCCTGCCCCGCCAGAAGGTATGGGGCGGGGAAAAAATCCGCGTCCAGCCCGAGCCTGATCCGCAGGTGCTCGCCTTCCAGCCGCAGGATATCCCGCTCGACGTCGTCTTCGAGGACGATACCCTGCTGGTCGTCAACAAGCCGGCTGGGCTGGTGGTCCACCCGGGCAGCGGCAACTGGCAGGGCACCATGCTCAACGCGCTGCTGCAACATGCTCCCGTGCTCAAGCATCTGCCGCGGGCAGGCATCGTACACCGCCTGGACAAGGAAACCAGCGGGTTGCTCGTGGTCGCCAAGACGCTCGCCGTCCAGACCGATCTGGTGCGTCAACTGCAGGCGCGCAGCGTCACGCGCGAATATCTCGCTGTCGTGCATGGCTGCGTCGCGCGCGACGGCAAGATCGAGGCGCCTATAGGCCGCCATCCGGTGCAACGCACGCGCATGGCGGTCGTCGGCGGCGGCAAACCCGCGACGACTCATTACCATGTCGTCGAGCGTTTTCCACATGCCACTCTGCTGCGCTGCCGGCTCGAAACCGGGCGCACACACCAGATCCGCGTGCATCTCGATTCCATAGGCCATCCGCTCATCGGAGACCCGGTATACGGCAGGAAGACGGGGCGCAGGTCGCCCTATGATCTGAACTTCAAACGGCAGGCTTTGCACGCGGAAAAGCTGGCGCTGGTTCACCCGGCATCGAAAAAAACCATCTCCTGGCGCGCCCAGCCGCCGCGGGACATGCAAGACCTCATTGCCCTGCTGCAAACGCAAGCATGAACCCTCACCCCGACTGGATCGTGCCCGAGTGGCCGGCGCCCGCAACCGTGAGGGCGCTGATCACGACCCGCGCGGGCGGCGTCAGCACCGGCCCCTTTGCGAGCTTCAATCTCGGCCTGCGCAGCGGCGACGATCCCCAGGCCGTAATGGCGAACCGCGCACGATTGCGGCGTTTGCTGCCACAAGAACCCCAGTGGCTGGGACAGATCCACGGCGCGGCTGTGGCCGACGCCGATGCCCTTGCCGAACTCCCCGCTGCCGATGCCGCTATTGCGCGCCGCCCCGGCACCGTCTGCGCCGTCCTGATCGCCGACTGCCTGCCGGTGCTGCTATGCAGCCGCGACGGCTGCCTCGTTGCCGCCGTGCATGCCGGATGGCGCGGCCTGGCGGGCGGCGTGATTGAGAACACCGTGCATGAACTGGGCAAGGCCGGCGCGACTCCCGGCGAGCTGCTCGCCTATCTTGGGCCCGCTATCGGGCCCAACGCGTTCGAAGTCGGCGCCGATGTCTACGACGCCTTCCTCGCCCGCGACCCGCTCAGCGCACGGGCATTCACGCCGCGCCAGCCAGGAAAATGGCTGGCCGATCTGTTCCTGCTTGCACGCCAGGCGCTGGCACGCGCCGGCGTCAGCCGCGCTTATGGCGGCGGTCTGTGCACCGTCTCCGACCCGCAACGGTTTTTTTCGTATCGCCGCGACAAAACCACGGGCCGCATGGCCGCGCTGATCTGGCGCGAGAGCCCGGACTGATTTTTGCCTGTCAAATAAAGTATAATTACGCGCTTTGCCCCCACACCTCATGAGCACACTGACCTGGATCATCGCCGCCACCGTGCTGGGCGGAGTCCTGTCGGTCATCGCCGCGGCGATCATCGCGTTCAACGCCAAAGTGAGCCATGTACCGATACTGATCAGCTATGCCGTCGGCGCGCTGCTCGGCGCGGTGTTTCTCGAAATACTGCCCCACGCGTTCGGCATCGCGGACAGCATGGAGCAGATGGCGGCGACCATTCTCTTCGGCATCCTGCTGTTTTTCGTGCTGGAGAAACTGGTGCTGTGGCGCCACTGCCACGTAGAGCAGTGCGAGGCGCACGACCCGCATGAAATCGGGCACGATCATAATCATAATCACGATCACGGCCGCAGCGGCATGATGATCATGATCGGCGATACCTTTCACAACTTCGTCGACGGTGTGCTGATCGCGGCAGCGTTTCTCGCCAACACCGAACTCGGCATCGTCACCGCACTTGCCATCATCGCCCACGAAGTGCCGCAGGAAGTGGGCGATTTCCTGATCCTGCTGCACTCGGGATACAGCAAGCGCGAAGCGTTTCTGCTTAACATTCTTTCCAGCGCGGCAATGATCGTGGGCGGCGTACTGGCTTATTACGCGCTGCAAACCATGCAGGGGTGGATCCCGACCATGCTCGGACTCGCCGCCGCCAGCATGCTCTATGTGTCGGTGGCCGATCTGATACCCGGCCTGCACCGGCGCCCCGAAATCCAGGCTACCGTGCAGCAGGTCATCCTGATCGCGCTCGGCGTTGCCACCATCTGGCTGGTCGGCGAGCTCGCTCACTCTCACGGCTGACCCTCTTCTCTCTTCCCTTTCCCCGCCCGCTGTCGGCCGTGTTATTGTTGAGCCGGAATCAAGTCGTTACCGCACACGGTCGCCTGCCCAATGAACCCTTATACCGACGCCGTTGAAGCACTGGCCGCGCTCAACCGCAAGCTTATCGAACAGGCAGTCAAGCCGCTGACGCAGGATGGAGATTTCGATGGCGCCGAGATTTTCAGGTCGCTCGCTGCCGGCGTCGCCGAGGACACCGGGCGCTGGCTCGATATCCAGAACCGGTATTACCGCGGGCAGTTCGAGCTATGGTCGGCCCTGGTAGCGCCGGCTGACGCATCCACAGTCAAACCCGGCGCCGTCCCCGCCCGATCCGACCGCCGCTTCCGCGCCCAGGAATGGCGCGAACCTTATTTCAGCTATCTCGCGCAGTCCTACCTGCTCACCGCGAGCTGGGTGAACGAAATCGTCGATAACGCCAAACTCGAGCCCCACGCCAAAAAAAAAGCCGCTTTCTTCGCACGGCAACTGGTCGACGCCATGTCTCCGGCGAATTTTCCGTGGAGCAATCCCGAAGCATTGAAGCTTGCCGCCGAAACCCAGGGCGACAGCCTGGCCCGGGGCCTGAAAAATCTCGCCAAGGATCTCGATAAAGGCCTGGTGTCAATGACGGATGAGAGCGCCTTCGAAGTCGGGCGCAATCTCGCCATCACGCCCGGCGCGGTGGTTTTCGAGAACGATTTTTTCCAGCTCATCCAGTACCGCCCGGCGACGGCAGAGGTGCACAAGAGGCCGCTGCTGATGGTGCCGCCGTGCATCAACAAGTACTATATCCTCGACCTCCAGCCGGAAAATTCTTTCGTACGCTTCGCGGTCGAACAGGGACACGCCGTATTCATGGTGTCGTGGCGCAACATGCCCGCGGCAATGGGGCGCGCCACCTGGGATGACTACCTCGAACACGGCGTGATCAAGGCGATAGCCGTGACGGCCGATATCGGCGGCGCGGACAAAATCAACGCGCTCGGTTTCTGCGTCGGCGGCACGCTGCTGGTGTGCGCGCTCGCGGTGCTGCGCGCCCAGGGGCGGGATCCGGTGGCCAGCCTGACGCTGCTCGCCACCATGCTCGATTTCCGCGACACCGGCGAACTCAGCGTGTTCATCGACGAAGCCTATGTGCGCAAACGCGAGCAGGATTTTGCCGAAGGCGGCTTGCTGCACGGCCGGGAACTTGCGCTGACTTTTGCCAGCCTGCGCGCCAACGATCTCATCTGGCATTACGTCGTCAACAACTATCTCAAGGGCGGGACACCCGAGCCTTTCGATCTGCTCTACTGGAACGGCGACAGCACCAATCTGCCGGGCGCGATGTACGCCTACTACGTGCGCAATATGTACCTCGAGAACAGGCTGCGCACGCCCGGCGGACTGACGATGCGCGGCGTAGCGGTCGATCTGGGCGGCATCGGCCTGCCGGCCTATCTGCTCGCTACCCGGGAAGACCATATCGTGCCGTGGCAGACCGCCTATGCCAGCACGCGGCTGCTGGGTGATGACATCCGCTTCGTATTGGGCGCCAGCGGCCATATTGCCGGCGTCGTCAACCCGGCTTCGAGAAACCGCCGCAACTACTGGCTCAACGATAAACTCGGAGACGATCCCGAACAATGGCTGGCCGCTGCCTCTTCTCATCCCGGCAGCTGGTGGACGCACTGGAGCGCATGGCTCGCGCAGTATGGCGGCGGCAGGATCGCGGCGCGCGACATGCTGGGCGGCGGGCGCTATCCGGAAATCGAGCCCGCGCCTGGCCGTTACGTCAGGGAAAAATGCGATTAAACTGATTTATGTCAATGCACGCGAGCAGCGTGCCGTCAATATTGGACAATCTGAGTGGCTACAAGGAGGAACTGAAATGGCACAACGCGTCGCGGTGGTAACCGGCGGCATGGGCGGGCTCGGGGAAGCGATTTGCGAAAAACTGGCAAAAATGGGTTATCGGGTCGTCGCCACCTACTCCGCCAACAACACCAAGGCCGGGCAGTGGTTAAAGGACAGAAAAGCCGAAGGCTACGACTTTTATGCCGTTCAGGTTGATGTCGCCGACTATGACTCCTGCCAGAAAGCGGCCGCCAAGATCCAGGCCGATGTCGGCCCCGTTGACGTGCTGGTCAACAACGCCGGCATCACGCGCGATACGACTTTCAGGAAAATGGAAAAGGCCGGCTGGGATGCCGTGATGAAAACCAACCTCGACAGCGTGTTCAACATGACCAAACCGGTGATCGACGGCATGGCGGAGCGCGGCTGGGGGCGCGTCATTAACATCTCTTCGGTGAACGGCCAGAAAGGCGCTTTCGGCCAGACCAATTATTCGGCGGCCAAGGCCGGCATGCACGGCTTCACCAAGGCGCTGGCGCTCGAAGTCGCGCGTAGTGGCGTGACGGTGAACACCATTTCGCCGGGCTATATCGGCACCAAGATGGTAACGGCAATCCCGCAGGAAGTGCTGGATACCAAGATACTGCCGCAGATTCCGGTGGCGCGATTGGGCAAGCCGGAAGAGGTCGCGGGGCTGGTCGCTTATCTGTCCTCGGAAGAGGCGGCGTTTGTGACCGGGGCCAATATCTCGATCAACGGCGGCCAGCACATGTTTTAAGATTTTGTGTAACGGAAGGAAGCAAGTGATGTCGAAAAAAGTTGCGTTGGTAACGGGTGGTATGGGCGGTCTGGGTACGGCGATTTGCAAGGCGTTAGCGCAGAATGGATTTGAGGTTGTCGCCAATTGCCTGCCGGGGTTTTCACAGAAAGACGAATGGTTGTCGAAAACACAAGCGGAAGGATTTAAATTTCACGCCGCCGAGGGCGATGTGGCGGACTATGACTCCTGCCAAGGCATGGTGCGGCGCATTGAATCCGAAATCGGCCCGATTGACGTGCTGGTGAACAACGCCGGCATCACGCGCGACAGTTCCTTTGGCAAGATGCAAAAAACCGCGTGGCATGCGGTGATCGACACCAATCTGAACAGTGTTTTCAACGTCACTCATCATGTGCTGCCAGGTATGGCCGAGCGTGGCTGGGGGCGGGTGATCAACATCTCCTCGGTGAACGGCGTCAAGGGACAGTTTGGCCAGGCTAACTATTCCGCCGCCAAGGCCGGTGTCCTCGGTTTTACCAAGGCGATTGCCCAGGAAATGGCGAAAAAAGGTGTGACGGTCAACGCCATTGCGCCCGGCTATATCGGCACCGAGATGGTGATGGCGATCAAGGCAGAGGTGCGCGATCAGATCGTTGCCCAGGTGCCGATGGGACGGTTTGGCAAGCCGGAAGAGATCGGTCATCTGGTCGCCTATCTCGCTTCGGAGCACGCCGGGTATATGACAGGCTCTACCTTGCAGATCAATGGCGGTCTGCATATGTGTTGAGCGAGAACAAGCAGGAAAACAAGCCCCGCAACTGCGGGCTTGTTTCTTGCGCTGTGCGGTATAATCCTGAAAACTTCAGTTGACCGCTCACCTGGATATTCAACAGCGTGATTCCAATAAACTTCTTCATGATTTATCGTTTTACTCGGTTAGTGAGTCTGCTACGAGGTGGATTACACGGTTTTTGCGGCACGGGCAACGTTGCAATTCCTTGGGATGGAACAGCCATTCCGCGTCGTTGCGCCTTGCCCCGCACCCCGAAAACCGCACACTCCACCCCGTCCAACTGAGGTTTCCAGGATAATTCCCTTCCAGTGTATCGAGGTACGAGCAATGGCTGAGCAGGTAAGAATCATCAAGAAATACCCGAACCGCCGTCTCTACGACACGGAGACGAGTACGTATGTCACGCTGGCCGATGTTAAACAATTGGTGCTGAAGCAGAAGGAATTCCAGGTGGTCGATACCAAGACCAACGAAGACCTGACGCGCAACATTCTGTTGCAGATTATTCTGGAAGAGGAAGCCGGCGGCGCGCCGATGTTTACCAGCGATGTCCTGTTGCAGATGATCCGTTTTTACGGTAATGCCATGCAGGGCATGATGGGCAATTACCTCGAAGGAAATCTCAAGGCGTTTACCGACATGCAGGCCAAGCTGCAAGAACAGGCGCGCACCATCTACGGTGAAAAAAATCCGATGACCCATGATTTGTGGGCGCAGTTCCTCAATTTTCAGGGACCCGCCATGCAGAACATGATGGGCACCTACATGGAGCAGAGCAAAAATATGTTCATGCAGATGCAGGAAAAGGTTGAATCCCAGGCGCGTAACGTATTCCCCGGCATGCCGTTCCCCAAATCCGGCGACTCAGCTTCCGATACAGGCAACAAACCCGAGCCGGGCAAAAAGTAACTCTTCCGTTTTTCGTTTTGATTCAACCCGGATAATCCATTAGGACGCGAGAAGATGGCGAGGTGGTTTGTGAGTCAGTTTTGTTGCTTGGGAGGAGTCCATGGTTATTCCATGGACGACGAGCAAGCGGCAAAAATGGCCGCCAAGCGTCCGCCAGCAGGAGCAACGGCTCGCAGAGCCGACTAATGGATTATCCGGGTTCAACTCATCAACGGTACGCGCGTACCGCGAAAAAAACGCTGGATGAAAGGGTGATCCATGCGCTTTATTTCATCAACCGTGCCGGACGCAAGTATACGCTGATCCATCAGCACGGCAACGTGCGTGGCAAGCGCGGTCAGGGTATCGATGTCGTGCGTCGCCAGCACTACGGTCAAATGCATTTGCCGCTGCAGCATGCGGATCAGATTCACAAAACTCAGGGCGCGATCCGGATCGAGTCCGGCAGTCGGTTCATCCAGCAGCAACAATTCCGGGTCGAGCGATAAGGCGCGCGCCAGGGCAACGCGCTTGATCATGCCACCCGAAAGTTCGGCGGGCATCAGCCAGGCGTGGTCAGGCAGCAGTTCGACCAGTGAAAGTTTGAGCATGACCAGATCGTGTATCAGGTTTTCATCGAGCAGATGGAACTCACGCAACCCATGCAGCTCCCGTAATGGGAAAGCGATATTGTCGAAGACGTTGAGCGCCGAGAACAGCGCGCCATGCTGAAACAACATGCCAAACCGTTGCCGCAATTGCCGCTGCACCAATATATCGCCGGCAAACAGTGGCTCACCGAACAGATGCACTTCGCCTTGAGTCGGTCGCGACAAGCCGGCCACATGACGCAGCAACGTGGTCTTGCCGCTGCCCGACCCGCCCACCAGCGCCAGTACTTCGCCCCGCCCCACTTCGAAATTAATCTCGCGTAGCGTCCAGTTATCGCCGAAGCGCGACGACAGCTTGCGTATCTGCACAACGTTAGTCATAGCCGTGGCAAGCCGACGTTGCGCATGGCAATGGCGAAAATGGCGTCGATCAGAATCACCAAGGTGATCGAAGTCACCACCGAAGCAGTCGTATTAGCCGACAAACTTTCAGTATTGGGGCGCACCCGCAGACCAAAATGACAGGCAACCAGCGCAACCAGAATACCGAAGACAAAACCCTTGGCGATACCGATCCACAGATTGGCGACCGGCACCACTCTGGGCAAGGTCTCGATAAAAAAGCCATAACCGATATCGAGTTGCGCATGCGCCGAAATCATGCCGCCGATCAGCGCGATAGCCGCCGTCCACAATCCCAGCAGTGGCATGACGACCGCCAGCGCCGCCACCTTGGGCAGCACCAGACGCAGGATGCGCGAGATGCCCATCGCCGCCAGTGCATCAATTTCTTCGGTCACGCGCATCACACCCAATTGCGCGGTCATCGCCGAGCCGGATCGTCCTGCCACCAGCACCGCCACCAGCACAGGCCCCAGCTCGCGGATGATGCTGAAGCCAAGCAGGTTGATGATAAAAATATCCGCGCCGAAATTGCGCAATTGAAAGGCAGAGAGATAACTCAGAACCACGCCGATCATGAAACCGAGCAAGGCGGTCACCGGCATGGCGCGCACGCCGCTCTTGTACAACGTGGCGGAAAATTCGCGCCAGGGAATATCACGCGGCTGGCGCAGGCAATGCAGCGCATCCAACATGATTTGTCCGATCAGCGCCAGCATGTCCGCTAGATGGCGGCTGAAGAGCAGGCTGATATTGCCAAGCGTGATCAGCCATTCGAGAGCAGAGCGCGGCGGTGGCGGGACTTCTTTTTGCAGCAACACGAAAGAGAGACGTTCGAATAGGTGCAGATGTTCAGGACGCGCCGTCAGTTGCGCGGGCAGCTTTCTTCCCCATGCACGCCACAACAGCACCGCGCCCGCACTGTCCAGCGCATCGACTTGCAGCAGGTTCCAATGCGGGACATCTGTCTGCGCCGCAACCTGACTTTCAAGCCCTTTGATATTGCCGCCCAACGCGATCAAAGTCCATGAACCCGACAGCAGTACGCCGCGCTGACCGTCGCCTACCTGCGCCTGGCTCAGTGTTGGAGGATTCATCGAGGTTAGCGCGCCCTATCCCGCGGCATTCTGAATATCAATTGTCCGTCTTTCTGCGACCACTCCAGCCGCTTGAGGAAACTCATGCCGAGCAGCACCATATCGTCAGGCATGCCCCGGCTCATCACTGCTGAAACATTGTCCAACTCAATGCCACCGATTTTTACCGAGGCCAATCGTGTCGTATAGCCAGTGGTGACGCCGTTGGCGGTGTGAACTCCAATCTCCCCTCCGGGCCTGAGTCCAAGCTTTATTCCCAGTGGTCACTTGAAAGTCGGAAGGAAGCCGCCGCCTC
>CAYIRZ010000071.1:0-10702 GCA_964365845.1 uncultured Streptomycetaceae bacterium | reverse complement strand
CTCGTTGATGATGCGTTTGACTTCGAGCCCGGCGATGCGGCCGGCGTCTTTGGTCGCCTGGCGCTGGTTGTCATTGAAGTAGGCGGGCACCGTGATCACCGCTTCGGTGACCGGTTCGCCGAGATAGTCCTCGGCGGTCTTTTTCATCTTGATCAGAACCTGCGCCGAGACCTCGGGCGGCGCGATTTTCTTGCCGCGCAACTCGACCCAGGCGTCACCGTTGTCGGCCTTGATGATCTTGTAGGGCATCAGGTTGATGTCCTTTTGCACTTCCTTTTCCTCGAAGCGGCGGCCGATCAGGCGTTTCACCGCGTAAAGGGTGTTTTGCGGATTGGTCACCGCCTGGCGCTTGGCCGGCGCGCCGGTCAGGATCTCGCCGTCTTCCATGTAGGCGACGATGGAGGGCGTGGTGCGCGCGCCCTCGGAGTTCTCGATCACCTTCGGCTGGCCGTTTTCCATTACGGCGACGCACGAATTGGTCGTCCCCAGGTCAATTCCGATGATTTTTCCCATGATTTGCCTCGTTACCTCGTTAGTTTTCCTGAAAATTCGTTACTGTGTCTGATATGGGGGTAAGTCCCCTGCTTTCAACGGTCAGCTCTTAGCCTTGGCGACCGTCACCAGCGCCGGGCGTATCACCCGTTCGTGCAGCTGATAGCCTTTCTGCAATACCTGCACCACGGTGTTGGGCTCGGCGCCGGACTCGATCACGCTGATCGCCTGGTGGCGGTGAGGGTCGAATTTCTGGCCGGGCGGGTTGATTTCGGCGACATTGAATTTGTCGAACACCGATTTCAACTGCTTCAGGGTCAACTCCACGCCGCTCTTCAGGCTCTCGGCGGTTATGCTCTCCGTCGTCAGCGCGGCTTCCAGACTGTCCTTGACGGCCAGCAGTTCCGAAGCAAAATTTTCGATCGCGAATTTGTGGGCGCCGGCGATCTCGGCCTGGGCCCGCTTGCGAATGTTGTCGGCTTCCGCCTTGGCGCGCAGCCAGGCGTCATGATGTTCCTGCGCTGCGAGTTCGGCTTGTTTCAGCAGTTGTTCAAGACTGGGGGTGGTTTCGACCGCGGGCCCGGCCGCCGCAGCGTCGGGTGTTGCCTGTGGTTGCGCCAGTTGGTTTTCTGTTGCTGCGCTGAGTTCGGGACGATCCTGCATGCCGTTGATCCTTCCGTGTTTAACCCTTGTTTAATTGGGGCATTTTCCTGGAATTCAAGCAAATCCAGGTAAACGTTTAAGTGATTGTTTTTATAGCAAAAAACAATTCCCTGCCGCTAGCAGCCTGTCGGACTTGGCCCCCATTCACCGGAACAGGTATGTTAACGGATCGCTGTTGATCGAAGCTTCGGCGACAGGCTGCTTAAGAAAGAAGACTTGCATGTCGAAACACCGTGTTGGCCGGAACAAACGTCGCTTGCTTGGCATTCTTTTCGCCTCGCCCTTAGTTTTTTTCATTTTAGGAGTTTGTCGGGGCAAAGTTCGACAAACTCCTGGGCATCAGCATTTGCTGATGTAATCATTCATGGCCGAATCCGCCGTCACCCTGGATCTTCGCAGCGAACCGGCAAGCCGCGTGCAAAGCGTCGCATTTTACACGCTGAAGGCCCTTACGCGCGGCGGCACGGTCGTGTTGTTCACCGCGGACGAGCCTTCGCTGATGATGCGAAGCCTCGATCTGCAACTGCGTAACAACCTGGCGTGGCGCGTCAGCGAATCGGCGCCGGGCTGGCGGGTGGAAGTGCAACACCGCGCGGATGCCGCGCCGCAGGACGTGCTGGACCTGCTCACGCGCGACCATAAGCGTCTCGACGCCCTGCTGGCGTGGGCGTTGCAGCGGGTCAATCAAGGCGATATACCGGCCGCTACGCCCCTGCTGCATGAGTTTGCCGCAGCGCTGACGCGGCATGTCGAAGTCGAGGACAAGGTGCTGGCGCCATCCTTCGGCGTGCCTGACGAGCGCAACGATGCGCCGGCCACAATCATGCGGCGCGAGCACCATGAGATTCTCGCGCAGCTCGAGGTCATCGCGGAAAGCCTCGCGGAGAAAATACCGCAGGCCGGGGAGATTGGCGCGTTCTGCGCCATTCTGTCGGGCACGCTCGCCAAGCACGAGTATCGCGAGGAGAACAACCTGTTTCCGCGGTGGCGGCGCGCGCTCAAATCCCTGCCGGAAAATGCGCAGGCCGAACTGCTGGCGCGTGCCGAATCAGCGCTGGTAGTCTGACAGGAGTTTGTCGGACTTGGCTCCGACAAACTCCTAAGGTGAATGGGGCCAAGTCCGACAGGCTGCTAGGCCTTCGCGCCCATCTTCTGCGCACGCAGCCGCGACATGTCCAGCGCTTCCCCGGACACATTCGAAGTCCAGCCCAGCAGGTTTTCGAGCACGATGTCGGTGAGCGCCTGGATCCAGTCATCGCGCTCGTTCAGGCACGGGATATAGTGATATTCGCGTCCGCCGGCCTGGATGAAGAGCGTCCTGCCCTCGATGGCGATTTCTTCCAGGGTTTCCAGGCAGTCGGCGACGAAACCGGGGCAGACGATGTCGACGCGCCCCGCTTTCTGTTTGCCAAGTTCGGTCAGCACTTCCGCGGTATAGGGCTTCAGCCATTCGGCGCGGCCGAAGCGCGACTGGAAGGTGATGTGGTATTGCTCGGGCTTCAGTTGCAGCGCCTCGGCCAGCAGCCGCCCGCTCTTCTGGCATTCGCAGTGATAAGGGTCGCCTTTGTCGAGCGTGAAGCGCGGCACGCCGTGAAAGCTCATCACCAGCCGCTCGGGGCGGCCGTTTTTCATCCAATAGTCGCGGATGTTCTGCGCCAGCGCATTGATATAGTCGCTGTGGTCGTGAAAATGGCGCACGGTGCGGATCGCCGGCTGGTTGCGCATCTGCGTGAGACAGGCGAAAGCCTGGTCGAAGGCCGTCGCGGTAGTGCTCGCCGAATACTGCGGGTAGAGCGGCAGCAGCAGGATGCGGTCGCAGTTCTGGGCCTTGAGCTGCTGCAGCTTGTCGGCGATCGACGGCTTGCCGTAGCGCATCGCGTAATCCACCGTCAGCGGAAACTTCACGCGTTCGCCGAGATAGCCGCGCAGCATGGCCGTCTGGCGCTCGGTATGCACCTTGAGCGGCGAGCCTTCGCCCATCCACACCTGGGCATAGCGTGCGGCCGACTGCTTGGGCCGGGTGGTGAGCACGAACAGGTTGAGGATGAGCCACCATACCGGCCGCGGAATTTCGACCACCCACGGGTCGGACAGGAATTCCCTGAGATAGGCGCGCACCGCCGGCGCCGTCGGCGCTTCCGGCGTGCCCAGGTTGATCAGCAGCACCCCGATCCGGGGCGGGGTGCCGTGAGTGAATGGCGGTTCGGTTTGGGTGCGAGGCATTTTCGGGTAACCCGGTAAGCAGTCAGCGGTGAGCAGTAAACTGTGCGGTCTTTATGGCTCTCTCGGTTTGTAGCTCACGGTTTGCCGCTTACCGCTTACCGCTCACGGCTTACGGCCCGCTTCAGCGCTGCGCCAGCGCGCTCGAGAGCAGCTTGGCCGTGATGTCGACGATGGCGATCACCCGCTCGTAGGCCATGCGCGTGGGCCCGATCACACCGACCGTGCCGACGATCTGTCCGTCAACTTCGTACGGCGCGGTCACCACGCTGCATTCGTCGAGCGGCACCAGGCCCGATTCGCCGCCGATGAAAATCTGCACGCCATGGGCGCGGCTGCTGATGTCCAGAATTTGCAGCAGCCCGGTCTTGCGTTCGAAGAGCTCGAACAGCTTCCTCAGGTTCGGCATGTTGGACGACAGCTCCTGGATGTCGAGCAGGTTGCCTCCGCCCGAGATCACCACCTCCTCAGCGGACTCGCTGGCCGCCTCGCTGCCGGCATCGAGTGCCGCCGTCATCAGCCGCGTCATGTCCTCGTGCAGCTGCTTCAGTTCGCCGTGGATGCGTTTTCTGATCTCGTCGAATGTCAGCCCGGCATAGTTCTGGTTGAGGATGTTGGCGGCTTCGACAAGTTCCGAGGGCAAGTACGGTTTTTCGGTGAAAATGATGCGGTTCTGCACGTCGCCTTCCGGCGTCACCAGGATCAGCAGAATGCGCGTTTCCGACAGTTTCAGGAATTCGATGTGCCGGAAGCCGGCGCTGCGGCGCGGCGTCATCACCACGCCGGCAAAGCGCGTCAGGTCGGACAGGATCTGCGACGCCGAGGTGACCAGTTTCTGCGTATTGTCCGCGTGCAGCTGCCCTTCAAGCTGGTTGATCTGGATGGTGTCGAGCGGCTTGATCTGGAGCAGCGTATCGACGAAAAAGCGGTAGCCGCGCACGGTCGGGATGCGACCCGCGGAAGTATGGGGGCTGGCGATGAACCCGAATTCCTCGAGGTCCGCCATGACGTTGCGGATGCTGGCGGGAGACAGATCGAGTCCGGAATATTTCGACAGCGCGCGCGAACCCACCGGCTGGCCGTCGGCGATGTAGCGCTCGACCAGCGTCTTGAGCAGGATCTGGGCGCGTTCGCTCAGATTGGCGATGTCGGCGGACATGAACCTATTCTACACAAAACCGGCGAGCGGTACCCCTCAAGGGGGTATTGAAAAGAATGAGCAGTGAACGGTGAACGGCAGTAACCGCTTGAGCCGCTTACCGTTTGCGGCTTACCGCTTACCAAAAAATTATGGTTTAATTCAGGCATGAGAACCTCGTTCAAGACCGTCGCGCTGATCGGCAAATACAAGAGTCCCGAGGTCGCCGGGCCGTTGTTGAAGCTCGCGAAGTTTCTCGAAGGGCGCGGCGTCGGGGTGCTGATCGACCGGCTGACGGCATCGCACATCGATAACTGCCCCTATCCGGTGCTGCGGCTCGAGGAACTCGGCAAACAGGCGGACCTTGCCATCGTCATCGGCGGCGACGGCACCATGCTCAATATCGCGCGCACTTTCGCGCCCTACGACGTGGCCCTGATCGGCATCAACCAGGGACGGCTGGGTTTTCTCACCGACATCTCGGTCGACATCATGTTCGAGACCATAGGCACCATACTCGACGGCAAGTTCGTGGCCGAGAACCGCATGCTGCTGCAGGCCTGGATTTACAGCGGCGACAGTAGCGACAGCGACGGCGCCGAGCGCGTGTTCGACGTGCTGGCCTTCAACGAAGTCGCGGTGAACAAAGGCGTGACGGGCAGCATGATCGAGTTCGAGGTGCGCATCGACGGCCAGTTCATCTATACCCAGCGCTCCGATGGTTTGATCGTCGCCACGCCCACCGGTTCCACCGCCTACGCGCTGTCCGCGGGCGGCCCCATCGTGCACCCGTCGCTGTCCGTGATGACGCTGGTGCCGGTATGTCCACATACGCTTTCCAACCGCCCCATCGTGATCAGCAGCGACTGCACGGTGGAGATCGTGATCCACGGCGCCGACGACCCGCGCGCCCATTTCGACAGCCACTCCCACTTCGAACTGCGCACGGGCGACCGCATCGTCGTGCGGCGCTATCCGCACGCCATCAGCCTGCTGCATCCCCTCGGGCACAGCTATTACGGGATGTTGCGCGAGAAACTGAATTGGAATCGGGAGTAGTGAGGCGTGAGGAGTAAGGAGTGAGGAGTGAGGCGTAATGAAGCTCCCTCTCCCCCGGCACCGGGGGAGAGGGTTGGGGTGAGGGGGTTCACCGTTCACTATTCACCATTTACCGCGAAGCAACACCATGTTGCGTAGCTTAAGCATCCGCGATTTCGTGATCGTCGACCGCATGGACCTCGAATTCGATGCGGGGTTCACGGTGCTGACCGGCGAGACCGGCGCCGGCAAGTCGATCCTGATCGACGCGCTGGCGCTGGTGCTGGGCGAGCGCGGCGAGGCGCTGGTGGTGCGCAAGGACGCTAAGCAGGCGGAGATCAACGCCGAGTTCGATGCCGGCGGGGATGCGGACCTGGCGCGGTGGCTGGAAGCGAACGAACTGGCCGGTGACGAAGGCGTGTGCCTGATGCGGCGCGTGATCGACGCGGCGGGCCGCTCGCGCGGCTTCATCAACGGCCGCGCCGCGACGCTGGCGCAACTGCGCGAAGCGGGCGAATTCCTGGTCGACATCCATGGCCAGCATCAGCACCAGTCCCTGCTGCGCGCCGCGGCGCAACGCGAACTGCTCGATGCCTACGGCGGGATGGACGCACAGGCCGCAACGGTTGCTCAGGCGTACCGCGAATGGCAGCAGCGGCACGAGCGGCGCATCGCTTTCGAAACCGATGCCGCGGCCTTCGCCGCCGAGCGCGAGCACCTCGAATGGCAGGTGCGCGAGCTCGAAGCGCTTAACTTCAGCGCCGAGGCGTGGCAGTCCCTGCTCAATGAGCACGCGCGGCTGGCGCATGCCGCGAGCCTGATCGAAGCGGCACAGTACGGGCTCGACGTGCTGTCGGAAGGCGAGAGTTCCAGCCTGTCGCAAGTGAACGGCGTGATCGCGCGGCTCAACAACCTGATCGAGCACGATGCGTCGCTGCGCGAAATCCTCGATGTGCTGGAACCGGCGCAGATCCAGCTGCAGGAAGCGGTCTATGCGCTGCGCCACTACGGCGAGCGGCTGGACGTCGATCCGCAGCGCCTGCGCGAGACCGAGCAGCGGCTCGATGCCATTCATTCCGCGGCGCGCAAATACCGCGTGTCGCCGGAGCAGTTGTCCGGAACCCTGGCGCAAGCCCGATCGCGGCTCGCCGAACTGGGCAGCGGCGGGGATATCGATGCGCTGCGCAAGCTGGAACAGGAGGCGCATGCCGCATGCCTGGCCGAAGCAAAAAAACTTTCCGCCGGGCGCAAAAAAGCCGCGAAGAAATTATCCGAGCAGGTGACCGCGGCGATGCAGGATCTGGCAATGGCCGGCGGCGCGTTCGAAGTCGTGCTCAATCCGGCCGACGCAGTGACTGCGCACGGCCTGGAGCAGGTGGAGTTCCGGGTGTCCGCGCACAAGGGCATGGCGCCTGGCCCGCTGGCGAAAGTCGCCTCCGGCGGCGAACTGTCGCGCGTGAGCCTCGCGATCCAGGCCGCCGTGAGCCAGGTGGCGCAGGTGCCGACGCTGATTTTCGACGAGGTCGATGCCGGCATCGGCGGGCGCGTCGCGGAAATCGTCGGTAGGATGCTCAAACAGCTCGGCAGGAAACATCAGGTGATGTGCATCACTCATTTGCCGCAGGTCGCGGCCGCGGCCGACCAGCAGTGGCAGGTCGCCAAAAGCAGCGCCAACGGCGAGGTGCTCTCCCGTGTCGCGGTGCTGGACAAGCCGCAGCGCGTGGAAGAGATTGCGCGCATGCTGGGCGGGGTGAAGATCACCGAGACCACGCGCAAGCACGCGGCGGAGATGCTTGGAATAAAGAATTAGCCGCCAATCAGCTTTTAGGCCGGTTCGGGCAGTTGGGTCTGGTGCAGTCGGCGTAGATATGCAGCGAGTGGTCGTGGATCTTGAAGCCGCGTTCTTCGGCGACCTTGATCTGGCGCTTCTCGATTTCGGAGTCGTTGAATTCCTCGACGTGGCCGCACTGGATGCAGACCAGGTGGTCGTGATGCCCGCCCTGGTTCAATTCGAACACCGCCTTGCCGGTTTCGAAGTGGTGGCGCACCAGCAGCCCCGCCTGCTCGAACTGCGTCAGCACGCGGTAGACCGTGGCCAGGCCGGTGTCGGTGCCTTCCTCGAGCAGCTTCTTGTAAACGTCCTCGGCGCTCAGATGGCGGATATCGCTCTTTTCGAACAGTTCGAGGATACGCAGCCGCGGCAGGGTGGCTTTGAGGCCTATGGTTTTAAGGTCGCTGGGTGAACTCAATGGAGGCATCCCTGTCGGAATGTGGGCGTGTCGGCTATCATATTCACTTTTGGATGCTTTGGAAACCGCGCGCCGTGATATACAGACCAGACCAGTGCTATTCTCACCGCTAAAATCAATGCGAAAAATCATTCTTTTCACGCTGTTGCTGGCGGGCTGTTCGGGCGTGCCCACGCTACCGGGCATCACCCCGTACAAGATCGACATCCAGCAGGGCAATTATGTGTCCCAGCAAATGGTGGCGAAACTCAAGCCCGGCATGACGCGCTCCCAGGTGCGGTTCATCCTCGGCACGCCTCTGATCGTCGATATGTTCCGCACCAACCGCTGGGATTATGTCTACATTTACGAGAAGCGCGGGCAGGTCATCGAGCAGCGCAAGATTACAGTGATCTTCGAGGACGACAAGCTGGCGCGTGTCGAAGGCGACGTGGTGCCGGCGGCTGCCGGCGACAAGGCTGACAGCGCCGCCGGCGCCGACAAGCCCAAACCCGCGGTAAGCGCCGCAGTGCCCAAGCCCGAACCGGCCGCTGCGGCGACGGCGCAGGGCGGCTCCAATCTGACGACGACTTCCGGGGAGCCGGTGAAGGCGGAAGCCCCGAGAGCCGAGCCGCTCAAGCCTGAAGGCGCGGCGGAAAAGCCGCAGGAAGAAAAAGGTTTCTTCGGCAGAATGCTGGACAAAATCGGGTTCTGATATGACCACAATCAACATTGCAGTCGCGGGAAGCGCCGGGCGCATGGGGCGGATGCTGATCGAGGCGGTGCTGCGCGGCGCCGATATGCGGCTTGCCGCCGCGCTGGAGCAGGCAGGAGACCCGCATGTCGGAAAAGATGCCGGCGATCTGGCGGGATCAAAGTGCGGCGTGAAAATCAGCGACGACTTCGGGAAGAACCTCGCCGGCTGCGATGTGCTGATCGATTTCACGCGGCCCGAGGGCACGCTCGCTCATCTCGCGGCATGCCGCAAACTGGGCGTTAGGATGGTGATCGGCACGACCGGCTTCAGCGACGAGCAGAAAAAAACCATCGTCGAGTCGGCGCGCGATACCGCCATCGTGTTTTCGCCGAATATGGCGGTGGGGGTCAACGTGACCTTCAAGCTGGCCGAGATCGCGGCCAGGATACTGGGTGACGACTATGACGTGGAAATCATCGAGGCGCACCATCGCCACAAGGTGGATGCGCCGTCGGGCACGGCGCTGAAGTTCGGCGAGATCGTGGCGCGGGAACTCAAGCGGGATCTCGCGGCCACCGCAGTGCATGGCCGGGAAGGCGTAACCGGCGAGCGCGATGCGAAAACCATAGGCTTTCACGCCATCCGCGGCGGCGACATCGTGGGCGAGCATACCGTGATGTTCGCAGGCGAAGGCGAACGCGTCGAAGTCACGGTGCGCTCCGGCAGCCGCATGACCTATGCGCTGGGAGCGTTGCGGGCCGCGAGTTTTTTGCGCGACAAGAAGTCGGGCTTGTACGACATGTTTGATGTGCTTGGCCTGAAGTAGGGCGCGACGCCGAAATTTGAAGCACTGAGCGCTTTCGCGTATAATTTCGGTTCAAGTAGCGGGACGGGTCTTAAGCCTGTCCCGCTTTCCACATCTAACCCCGAAAAATCAGGAGCTTGCAGTGTCGCCGCGCACGCCCGCCATTCTTGTGCTGAGAGATGGCACCGTTTTCCGCGGCACCTCCATCGGGGCCGAGGGGACCACCGCCGGAGAAGTGGTGTTCAACACCGCGATCACCGGCTATCAGGAAATCCTGACCGACCCCTCCTATTGCCGGCAGATCGTCACGCTGACCTATCCCCATATCGGCAACACCGGTACCAATGCCGAGGATGTCGAGTCGCGCAAGGTGTTCGCTGCCGGGCTGGTGATCCGCGACCTGCCTCTGCTGTCTTCCAACTGGCGCCAGAACTGGACGCTGGCCGAATACCTGAAGCGTGAAAACGTGGTCGCGATCGCCGATATCGATACGCGCAAGCTCACGCGCATCCTGCGCGACAAGGGCGCCCAGGACGGTTGCATCATGGCCGGCAACATCGATGAGAAGGCCGCGCTCGATGCGGCGCGCAAGTTCCCGGGGCTGGTCGGCATGGACCTCGCCAAAGTGGTGAGCTGCGACCAGTCTTATGAGTGGGACGAGAGCGTGTGGGTGCTCGGCCAGGGCTATGGCAAGCTGAAGGCCCCACGCTTTCACGTCGTCGCCTACGACTTCGGTATCAAGCGCAACATCCTCAGGAAGCTCGCCGCGCGCGGCTGCAAGTTGACGGTGCTGCCGGCGCAGGCGCCGGCAGAGGAAGCGCTGGCGCTCAATCCCGACGGGATCTTCCTGTCCAACGGTCCCGGCGATCCCGAGCCCTGCGATTATGCGATCCAGGCCATCCGCAAATGTCTCGATACCGGCATTCCGCTGTTCGGCATCTGTCTGGGCCACCAGTTGCTGGCGCTGGCAAGCGGAGCGAAAACCGTCAAGATGAAGTTCGGCCACCACGGCGCCAACCACCCGGTGCAGGACCTCGACAGCGGACGCGTCATGATCACCAGCCAGAACCACGGTTTTGCAGTGGACGCGGCGACGCTGCCTGCGAACGTGCGCGTCACTCATGTCTCGCTGTTCGACGGCAGCCTGCAGGGCTTTGCCCGCACCGACCGCCCCGCGTTCTGCTTCCAGGGGCACCCGGAAGCAAGCCCGGGGCCGCACGATGTGGATTATTTGTTTGACCGGTTCGTCAACTTAATGCGGAAACACAAGGAGGAACGCGGAACGATGAGCGCGGAACGATGAACCAGGCCCTTGCGGCTTTCTTCATCATTCATCATTCATCATTCATCGTTGAAACGAAGTGCCCAAACGCACCGACATCAAGAGCATCCTGATCATCGGCGCCGGCCCGATCATCATC
>CAYIRZ010000070.1:0-10706 GCA_964365845.1 uncultured Streptomycetaceae bacterium | reverse complement strand
GGGAATGGGTTCGCCCGCGGCAAGTATCCGCATCACGATGTCCTCGACGCCGCCGGCGGAGGGGATGGTCGCCACCCGCAGCTCGATGTCGAGCGGCCCGAATTTCTTGAACTTGATCTTGCCGTCCTGCGGCTTGCGCTTCTCGGAAATATCCAGGTCGCACATGATCTTGAGCCGCGCCACCAGGGCATTGCGATAGCTTGCCGGCACCTGGATGTAGGGCATCAGCGTGCCGTCCTTGCGAAAACGGATCTCGGTCTTGGCCTTGCCCGGATAGGGTTCGACGTGAATATCCGACGCGCCCTGCTGATAGGCGTCGATGATGATTTTATTGACAAGCTTCACCAGCTCGTTGTCGCTCGCCGCGGAAGCGATGTCATCGCCAGCCGCGCTCTCTTCCATCTCGTCATCCATTGAACCCAGCAAGTCCGCGACGTCGCCGGAGTCATCAAGCGCGCCGCCGCCGAGCATCTGATCCAGCGTCGCGACAAATTCGCGGCTGGTGCAGACCTTATAGACGGCTTTGCTCCTGGGATAAACATTATTAACCATCTTCGAGGCGATGGTTCTTTCCGGATCGGTGGTCAGCACGACGATACCTTCCTTGGCATCCTCGAGGGGAATCCACATGTTGGTTTGGCAGAACGCCCGATTCATGTTCTTCATGAGATCGGGCGGTTTGATGCGATCCTGCTTGAACGGTTCATACGGCACGCCGAAATAAGATGACAATGCTTCCCCAAGCACCGGCACCTTGACCTGGAACTCATCGGTCAGAACCGTCTCGATGTCGAGATTCTTGCGGCGTGCCGAACGCTGCGCAAGCTCCAGTTCCTCGGCTGAGATCACGGCATTGGTCACCAGCGCGTCATATTTACCGCGCACCTGCAGCGACGGTTTCTGCCGCTGGCGAAATGCAATGGCCAGCGTCTCGGCAAGTTGGTTGACGCCCTCTTCCATGACCGGCAGGAACGGCTGCCCGGTCTTGGAATTGATGATTTGCACCACGCCTATCAGGTCCTTGCTCTTCGCCTCCACCACCGGCGCTGCCAGCATCTGCTTGGTGCGATAGCCGGTCTTGCTGTCGACCGCCTTCAGGAAATTGAGCTGCGGGCTGTAGGCCTTGAGCTCGCTGTCGTCATAAACGTCACGGATATTGATCGCGCGCTTGTGCACGGCAACGAAACCGGCGATCGACTGATCGTTGATCGGCAGCTTGATGTCCTTGAACGAGTTCAGCCCGGTCTTGACTTTGGACACGATGGAGCCCTTGTCCTCGCTCACCATATAGATCGTCAGTCGATCGGCATTGAACAGACTGCACAAATCCTGCGAGAGTTCAAGAATGATCTCGTCAATGTTGGTGGTGGCGTGAATTTTGTTGGTGACTGTCTGCAGCTTCTGCTGAAAATTCAGCTTCTCGGCCAGATTCTCCTGCGCCACCGGCTTGCCCTGGAGTACGGTACTCATAGCGCCCTCATCTCAGTCAGCATACCCCACCGAAAACATGGATTACGGCAAAAACTCCCGCTTTTGAATCAGAATTCAAAAATCTGGTTGTTCTGCAACATATTCGGTTTCCATTTGCCCGCACATTCCTCGATTTCCCGCATCGTCAGCTCGATCTCGCCCGGCTTCAGGTGCGTGATGTAAATCTCCACAGGCAGCTTGAGCTTGGACAGCTCCTCTGCCAGCATGCTCGGGCACAGATGCTTGGACGCGATCGCCAAGTCCTTTTCGCGGTTACAGAACGCCGTTTCGATGATCAGATAACGCAGATTGGCAATCTGGTTCACCTCGCGCCACAGTGGATCGTTGCTGGTGGTGTCGCCGGTAAAGACCAGGCTCGCGCGGCCGGAATCGAGTTGAAAACCCACCGCCGGCACCACGTGATTTGCCGGCAGCGGCGTAATTTTTCGACCGTTCAGTTCCACCGTTTCGCCCAGCGTGATGGCTTGATAGCGCAGCACAGGATGCTCGGTGTCCGGAATCTCGGTGAAATCGGGCCACAGTTTCCAGTTGAAAAGGTGCCGCTTCAGGATATCGAGCGTCTGCAGGGTCGCGTGCACGGTAATCGGCTTATCGCGCATCCAGCCCACGGTATCGACCAGAAACGGGATCGAGGTTACATGATCCATATGCGAATGCGTAACGAAAACGTGATCGATCAGCGCCAGTTCGCTGACGAGCAAATCGCCCACGCCGGTACCCGCATCGATCAGTATGTCATGATCGAGCAACATCGACGTGGTACGCAAAGCGCCGCCGATCCCTCCGCTGCAACCGAGTATCTTTAATCTCATCGTTATTTGGTTTCGAAGGTAAAGGCGCCATCCCACTCCGAACCGGGCGGATTGGCGCGCAGAAACATGATGCGCCCTATGAATGTCTTGTAGAGTTTGCTGTCTGGTGACATCTTCTGCAAATTGAGCAGCTGCAGCTCGGCCATATCCCAGTCCTGGCTGCGATAGCGCTTCAATGCCTGATGGAACAACGCCATTTCATCAAGTTTGGCCTTGTCGACCTGCCCCTCAAGCCCCAACGGCTCGAAAATTGCCACCGCCATATCCTTGCCTTTGACCCTTACCCGGTCTACCTCCCGGAATACCACGTCGGGCACCGCATCCCTGGTACCCTCGCCGACTATGATATCAGCCCCGTATTCCTTTGTGATGCCCTCCAGGCGCGACGCCAGATTCACGGCGTCACCCATTACGGTATAGGCCAGACGGATTTTCGAGCCCATATTGCCCACACTCATGCGTCCGGTATTCAATCCCACCCCTATTCTGACCTCGGGCCAGTTCCGCGCTTTGAACTGCGGCTGCAGATCTCGTAGCGTCTGCTGCATTTCCAGTCCGGCAAGGATGCCGTTACGGGCATGCGCCGGGTCCGGCAAGGGGGCGCCCCAGAACGCCATGATACAGTCGCCCATATACTTGTCGATGGTGCCGCGGTGCCTGTAGATGACTTCGGTCAGGGGTGTCAGGAACTCGTTCATGAGCCGGGACAACGCTTTCGGGTCAAGGCCTTCGGAGATGGTGGTAAAGCCCCGCACATCGGTAAACAACACCGTCATCTCGCGGCTCTCGCCTTCCATCGAGAACTTCTCGGGGTTTTTGGCCATTTCGTCGACCAGCTCCGGTGGTACATATTGGCCGAACAGGCCCGTGATCTGGCGCTTGCCGCGCGCCTCGATGAAGAAACCATAGGCCATATTGAGCGTGAACAGCAGCAAAATCATCACCAAACTTGAGGCAAGCGGCAACACGACGTGGCCGGAATGGAACACCGTGACGTTGGTAACGAGCGTCATAAAAAGCACCAGCACGGCGATCAGCGTTGATTTGAGCGGACTCAGCAACGGCAGCAGGAACGCCATCGTCAGGCCCGAAACCAGCAGCAGCATGAATTCCGCGCCCACCACATAAGGCGGTTTCTGCTTGATATTGCCGTCGAGCATGCCGGCAATCAAATTGGCATGCACCTCGACCCCGGGATAGACCGGATCGACGGGCGTGGCCCGCAAGTCCAGCAGCCCCGGCGCGGTCGTGCCGACCAGCACGATCTTGCCTTTCAGTTCGGCAGTATCGATGCGATCGTTCAATACGTCGACGATGGAAAAATACCTGAAGCTGCCCTTGCTGCCGCGATAGGGCACCAGCGAACTGACGGTATCGTCGACCGGGATTCTGAGCGGGCCCACTTGCAGCCACTCGAGGCCCGTATAGTCTCCGGACAAACTCTCGTCAGCGAACAGCGGCTTGACCGGCGGCAAGCCCAGCAGCACGCGCACCATCGCCAGCGACAGGGGCTCATAATAAGCGCCCTGGTATTCGGCAAGCATGGGCACGCGCCGCGTAATGCCATCTTCGTCGGTAAATGGATTGAAGTGTCCGGCGCCAGCGGCATTTTTTTGCAGGCCGCCCAGATTGGCGGTATAGCCGCTCCACAAGGTAACGCCAATATTCCTGCCGCGGAACGCCTCCGCGGCGAGCACCGGCGGCGGCAGCATGCCTATCCTCGGCGCCCGCTCTGGAGCGTCGCTGGAAAACGTATATCCGAGCACGACCGGACGTCCCTTTATCTTGCGCGCGAAAATATTGTCATACTCGAGTTCGGGCTTGATCTGCTTGAGCGCCGTCTGGAATTGCGGCACGTCCCTCAGTTCTTTTTCTCCCAGTCGCTCGAGCACGCGAACGCCGGAAGATTCGTCGCGCTCCGCGAACACCACGTCGAAGCCGACGATCGCGACCTGGTATTTGTCAAACAGCTTGTCCAGCAGCAGCGCCAGCCGGTTGCGCGGCCACGGCCAGTGGCCTTCACCACCCTGTTCCCTCTCAAGCAGGCTCTTCTCGTCGATATCGAGGATGACGATGCGGTCATCAATCGTGCGCGGCATGGTAAGCCGCAACCGTGTATCGTAGACAATGGCTTCGAGATTGCCGAGCAACGGCAGCCGGTAATACCCGAGAGCATGACCGAGAAACAGTACCACCAATGTCAAGCCGATGGCAATGCGCACGATTTGTTTTTTCAAACCCTCTCCTCCATCCCCGCGGCCTGTCGGACTTGGCCCCATTCACCGGAACGCGTAGCGTTAACGGCTCGCTGTTAATCGATGCTTGGGCGACAGGCTGCTTAATAAAGAAGCTTTACGTGTCGAAACGCCGTGCCGGCTGGAACAAACGCCACTTGCATCGCGTTCTTTTTACCCCGTTCTTTAATGCTTTTCATTTTAGGAGGTTGCCGGGCCCAAGTCCGACAACCTCCTAGGCCCGTGCTTATTTCGACTTGATGAAAAACTCGATTTTCACGCCGGTAAGCTCGATGACATCGTGATCTTTGAGCGGATGCGCCTGGGCATCCAGTGTATTGCCGTTGACTATCGGGAAACTCGCGCCCTCGACGTGAGTGATGAAATAACCTTGTGGGCGACGTGTAATGACCGCAACCTGCACCCCGGGCTTGCCCAGTGTGGTGAGGTTCTTGGTAAGCTCCCGCTCCGCACCGGCGCTCGGGCCATTCAGGATCTGAATCGCAGCCAGCGGCTGGGCTTCGGCGGGTTTCGCAGCAGATACCGACGCCGCTGGTGCCGGTGCCGTCGTTGCCGCTGACATTGCTGGCGCGGGTGTCGCGGCGGCTGCAGGCGCCACAAACGGCGCGCCTCCCCCCTGCGTGTCGCCGGAGAATTGTGGCGCGGTCGTGGCTCTCACCGCAGCCGGCGAGCGCAATACCATGGTTTTCTCGAAATCGTCAGCCGGGGTCTGGCCCGCCGCCGGCGCGTCGCCCATGTACTTGAGCCGATACTTGCCGATCTCGATTACGTCATTGTGCTGCAGGATGTGTTTCTTGATCGGGCTGCCGTTGACCACGGTGCCGTTGGTGCTGCCGAGATCCTCCAGAAACGAGTCATGCAGTATCGTCACTATGCACGCGTGTTCGCCGCTCACCGCCAGGTTTTCAATCTGAATATCGTTTTGTGGCTTGCGTCCGATCGTTATCCGTTCCTTGTCAAGAGGAACTTCCCTGATAACCGACCCATCCAGACTGAGAATCAACTTCGCCATAGCAGTATCCCTTAGCTTATCCGAACCAAGCCCTCAATTTCTCCAGCCATCCGGCGCGCTGTGCCGGAAAATCCTTCAGCACACGCACCAGAATAACCGAAATATTGTCGCGCCCGCCGTTGTCGTTTGCCTGCTGCACCAGCTGATCGGCCGCCAGCGAAAGATTGGCCTGCAGCGATGACAGGGTGAGTTGAATGTCTTCGTCCGTGACCATATCGCTCAAGCCGTCCGAGCACAGCAGATAAATATCACCCGGCTGCACCGCGTAGGTATGCGCTTCCACGTCGACCGCCGGATCGATGCCGATGGCGCGCGTGACCAGGTTTTTGTTCTGAGAGTATCTGGCCTGCTCCTTGGTTATCATGCCGCTATCAATCTGTTCCTGCAGCAAAGAATGGTCGCGTGTCACCTGTTCGAAAGTTTCGCCGCGCAATCGGTAAAGCCTGGAATCACCGACATGGCTGACTGCCACCTGATTGTCATACCAGAGCGCGACGACCAGCGTGGTGCCCATGCCGGAGTACTGCGGCTGGCTTTGCGCCGCCTCATAAATCGCGGCGTTGGCTCTCTCTGCATGCTCGGCGAGGAAACGCTCGCCGCCGCCGTTCAGAACTTCGGCCCTGTCGCCGCTCAGCTTCTGTTTCATTTCCGTCGAAATCATTGCCACCGCGATGCCGCTCGCCACTTCTCCGGCGTTGTAACCACCCATGCCGTCAGCCAGCACCGCCAGCCCGATTTCGGCGTCAGCGGCTATACTGTCCTCGTTGTGCGAGCGCACCATCCCGGCGTGGGTAGCCGTCGCGATTTCAAGCACTTGGCTCAAATCATCGGTCATCACGAAATCCCGGTTGTGGCGGGCGCCGCCGTTGCCGGCGGCGTGGAGGGCAGACTGGCGAGGGCCAATGTGATCGCTTTCGCCATCTGTTCGCCGTTCTGGTAACGGCGCTCAGGATCTTTGGCAAGCGCCTTGTTGGTAATGGCTGCAACGCAAGCGGGCAATTCGGGATTATGAACACGAATGTCGGGGTGGGGTTCGTTGGCAATCTTGAACATGAGCTGCGCCATCGAGTCGCCTTGAAAAGGAAGTTGACCGCAAGCGAGTTGATAGAGCGTCACGCCAAGCGAGAACAGATCGGAACGGCCTTCGATCTTCTTGCCGGAGAGCTGCTCCGGCGACATGTAGAAGGGCGTGCCCAGCACCATACCGGTCTTGGTCTTGGAAGAATCGGTAATGCGCGCAATGCCGAAGTCGGTTACTTTCACGGTATCGCTTTCCAGCTCGCACATGATATTGGCCGGCTTGATGTCACGATGCACGACGTTGTTGCGGTGAGCGTAACTCAGCGCCTCCGCCACGCGCGCGATAATGGACAGCACCTTTGGCAGCGGCAGCAGGGTTCCGGGCTTGATATGGGACGTAAGGTCCTTGCCCTTTAAGAATTCCATCGCAATGTAAGCGAGGTCATGATCGTCGCCAGCATCGAAAATGGTGACGATATTGGGATGGTTGAGTCGGCCCGCGGTTTCAGCCTCACGGAAAAAGCGTTCTTTTACTTCCTGGAGCTCGTCCGGCTCGAATTCCTGCGACAACGCCATCGTTTTGATCGCCACCACGCGCCCGATTTTCGGATCCCGGCCGAGATAGACGACGCCCATCGCACCTTTGCCCAGCTCCTTCTCCACCTGGTAGCGGCCCAGCATGGGTTTCTCAGTGCCGCCACCCAGAATCATGGTGCCGCCAGGATGGCTCTGTGCGCCGCCGAGCATTACTGTCTCCGCCATCGCCGCGGCACGGCCGAGGCGTTGCTCGAGGTCCCGGAACTTCGGATTATATTCCGACATGTAGCGGAACGCTGACTCGGCTTTATTGAACTGGCGTCTGCGCTCGAAGTCGAGCGCAAGATTGTAGAGCAGATTCATCACACTGTCGTCTATCGGCAATTTGCGGAATTTATCGAATGCCATGTCAAGCTGGCCCTGGCCCTGAAATGCCAGCCCCAGCATGCGGTTCGATTCCGCGGATTCGATGTCGGATTTCTCCTTGCCGCGTTCGGCAACCAGGAAATGCTTGCTGATCAGTGCCGCGTAGCCCACCGCGAGCAGCACTACCGCGGCCATCAGCTGAATCCACAGGAGCTGGGTCGCCATCAGCACGAAATGCGCGAAGATCAGGGCAAGGCCGATAGCCAGGCTGAGTATCCCCGCAGCGGCAGCCTTGAGCCGGGGTAACAGCACGATCAGATAACCCGCGACCAGCAGGAATACCGCGTCCTCAACCCATGGGCCCCAGCTCGGCACGACGAAAAAATGCTCGCCCAAAATGCTGGATACCGTATGCGCCATGGTCAGCACGGGCAGCGTCGTCGCCGAAATCGGCGTCACTTGCGCTGTGCCCAGCCCAGCCGCGGTGGGTCCGATGAGCACGATCTTGTCCTGGAATTTTGATGCCGGAATCTTGCCGCTGTAAACGTCGAAAAACGAATCGACGGCAAACGCGGGTTTACCGTCGCGGTCGCCATAGAAGAAGGTATACATGTGCAATCCAGGATCGGTTCTGATCCGGAGCTTGCCGACCTGCAGGCCCTCACCCGGAACCGGTTTGATGTCATTAAGCCCGAGGTTGAGGCTCTTTGCCGCCACCATTACCGACAGCGCAGGAAAAAGCCTTTCGTAATAGCGTACCACCAGCGGCTCTGCGCGCACCGCGCCGTCGACGTCGCTGACGGCATTGAGATGGCCAATACCGGCTGCATTGCCGCCCAATTCGGCAATGGGATAAAGCGGGTCCATGCCCGATGGCGGATGGAATTCGGCGCCGCTCGAACCGAGGGTTAGGCTGTTGGCCGCCACGTAACCGGGCAATGCTTTGTCGGGATTACCCTGGGGCTCGGCGAGCCGGAACACCATGGGCAGCATGATGTTACCGGCGCGCCTGAAGGCGTCAGCCAGCTTGCGGTCGGTGTTTAGCGCCTGCTCCGCCTCCTGCAGCAGCATGCCGAGCTGAGCCGGCTCCGATGCCTCCTGCGGGGTGCTTTTCGCGTAGAGATCCAGCAGCTTGTTGATATAAATCAGCCCCGGATCGACCTGAGGTTCGAAAAAAAACGTGCTGTTGACGATGACCTTGGCGCGGGCAGTGGCCAGAGTATCGGTCATTTTGGCGTGAATATCGCGTGGCCAAGGCCACCGCCCGATATTGGCGATGCTCCGGTCGTCAATGGCAATAACCGCGATCTTGTCCGACGGCGTGCGCGACGCAGCCTTGACGCCCAAGTCATACGCCTTGCGTTCCAGGCTCTGAATCAGGTCGCCGTTGGCGGCCACGGCCAGGATGAGGGCGACCACAACCCCCAGAAACCAGTCCGATTTCCAGAAATCCAGTTTCCTCATCCCAGTCTCTTGGTTTTCTGTATTTTTGTAATAGGTTAACGCAACTCACTCATTTATTCATTCTACGATATTCGCTAGGAAAGTATATGTTTTTTTTGCCAACTATGCCAAAAATATCACGCAAATACAGACAATTAGCCCGCATGTTTCACGAATAATCGGCGCGGGTAATTTTTAGGGCGCCAACGCTTCGTTCAGCGCACCGGACATGCGGGCTGAGTATTTTTTAATCAAACATGACCGAGCAGTATTGAAGCAGGACCCCAAAACAACAGGGCCGCGGTTGATCCGCGGCCCTGTTGTTATAACTAACTGATAGTTTGATAAAAATCAGTTTCCGAGGAAGACCCCGTTGGCCAAGCCCTGGTTGCGGGCAAACTCGCCGCCGGAAACCTTCTTGCCGTCCTCGCCACGCGCACGCAGCACCTCGATCAAGCCGCCTTGTGCGGTGACCTTGAAGCTGTCTGCGGTCACATCCGAAACCTCGCCGATCTTTCCGACCACGTCGGCGAAGCGCCGGAACACGGTCTTACGCGCATCGAAAATCTGCACCTTCTTGCCAGCGAGCGTCGTCCATGCGCTGGGGGCTGGATTGCAGCCGCGGATCAGGTTGTAGACCTGGTCGATCGGTTTCGCCCAGTCGATTTTGGCCTCTGCCGAGCGGCACCAGCCCTCGTAGGTCGCCTGTGATTCGTCCTGCACGACTTCCTTGTGCTTGCCCGCCATTACCAGATCGGCGGCCTCCAGCATGGCCTTGATGCCCATCGGCGACAGCTTATTGAAATAGACATCGCCTATGGTTTCGTCGGGACCGATTTCGCACTCCTTCTGCAGGATCACCAGCCCTTCGTCGAGCCCGTCGTTGGGGCGAAAAATGGTCAAACCGGTCCCGGTTGACCCCCGGATGATCGGCCAGTTGATCGAACTGGGGCCACGATGCTTCGGCAACAGCGACGGATGGAACTGGATGGTGCCATGCTTGGGAATATTGACGAACTCCTGCGGCGCGAACAGCAGCACATAGGCCATGACGCCGAGGTCGACGTTCAGCGCTTTGAGCGCGTCCTGCGCCTCCGGCTTGCGATACGATGGAAACTGAAATACTTTAAGGCCCTTCTCCTGAGCCGCGACTTTCAGCGGATCGGGTTTCGCGCCCTCCTTGTCCGGCGCCACGAATACGCCCGCGACTTCGTCGCCGCGTGCGAGAAAAGCTTCCAGCACCGCCTTGCCAAAATCCTGCTGCCCAATAATGGCTATTTTCATGATAGGTCTTCCTTGAAAAAAAGTACGGCGGGAGCGGTAAGCTGTGAGCAGAAGCAGCCTCTAAGGCTTGGTTTTTCCGCTTACCGCTCACTCCTCACCGCCCTTACACCGCTTTCTTTGGCGGCGTGGAAAACGCCCCGGCGCTTCTCAGTTTTTCGATCCGCTCGCCGCTATAATCGAGCACTTCCTTGAGGATTTCCTCGGTGTGCTCGCCGAGCAATGGCGAACGCTCGATCCTCGCCGGCGAGGCGGAAAGCTTGATCGGCATGCCGACGTTATACCACTTGCCGCGCTGGGGATGGTCAAGCTCGACATACATTTCCCGGCCGCGCACGTGCTCGTCGTTGGCCAGATCCTCGGTCGACATGATCGGGCCGCACGGCACATTCAAAGGATTGAGAATCGCCATGAATTCGCGCTTGGTGTACTTTTCGGCGAACTTGTTGATCAGCGTCCACATGAGCTGCTGGTTCTTGCGCCGCTCGC
>CAYIRZ010000069.1:0-10796 GCA_964365845.1 uncultured Streptomycetaceae bacterium | reverse complement strand
GCTTCACCGGACGGCGAAGCTCAGACCACCACCGCGTAAGCGGTTTAGTTCAACGTCATATATTGAGCCGAAACAAAGGGTAAGCGCAGCGCGCTTGGAGATTGCGTCCGAACTGCACACGGATCGCTTTACGATCCAACGACCATAACGGAGGTAGTCATGTTCAAGAACATTCTGGTGCCAACCGACGGTTCGGCACTGTCGCGCAAAGCCGTCTGGAAATCTGCCGTATTCGCGAAAAAAATAGGCGCAAAGATAACCGGATTTCACGTCGCACCGGCTTATCGTTCCAACATCTATGCCGATTATGTTCCTCCCGATTTCGAGTCGCCACGAGACTTTGCCGCACGGGTCAAGAAGGTCGCGCAAGGCCATCTCGACGTCGTGAAAAAAGCGGCGGCCGAGGCAGGCGTTTCCTGCGCGTGCTATTACGCAACCAGCGATTTTCCGGCCGACGCGATCGTCAAGGCGGCAAAGCAATACAAATGCGACGCGATCTTCATGGCCTCGCACGGCCGCACCGGGCTGTCGCGCCTGCTGCTCGGCAGCGAAGCGACCAAGGTGCTCACGCACACCAGGATTCCGGTACTGGTCTACCGTTAGGAGCTTGTCGGACTTGAGTCCGACAGGCTGCTAGAATATTTTACGGGGCGACGGAAAAAACGAATGGGTACGTCCCGTATCTTTTCAATCACGCAGGAGAAAATCATGAATGCGCCGAGAGAACAACTGGTAGCCGACCTCAAGGTACTGATGGCCGATGTCGAGGAGCTGGTTAAAGCCACTGCCAGCCAGTCCGGGGATAAAATCGCGGAAGTTCGTAGCCGGATTCAACACGCCGCTGCCGAACTCAGACCCCGTCTGGCACAGGCGGAAGCAGTGTTGAAAGACAAGGCAAAGATAGCGGCGGCGACGACGGATGATTACGTTCATGACCATCCATGGACCGCGATGGGCGTTTCGGCCGGTGTCGGTCTTATCGTCGGGCTGCTGATCGGCCGCCGCTGAATGTAGCAGGCTCGCAGCGGCTTCCTGATCGACAGGCGCGCCGCCGCCGTGTCGAGGGGATGAACGGTATCGATGTCGTTCATGTGGCGGCTCCTTTCCGGGCGCAAGCGGCGCCGGTGATTCCGCGTGAAATGAATACCAGGAAGGCGTGGCTCAGCTTGCCGAACGGCAGCCACTCCCGATAAGCAGGACAGCAAGCGACAACCACAATGCCGGCCCTCGCGCGAATTCGAGCAGATCCATCCTATGCGCTCCTATCTTGCGTCGGCGGGTGACGCTTCCAGTTGATCGCGTAATAGAGCACGGGAATCACGATCAGCGTGAGCAGGGTTGAAACGAAGATGCCGAACAGCAGCGACACCGCCAGCCCGTTGAAAATCGGATCGTCGAGTATGAACAGCGCGCCCACCATGGCCGCCAGCGCGGTAAGAATGATCGGCTTGGCGCGCGTGGCGCCGGCGCGGACGATCGCCTTCTCGAAATCCTGGCCCTGCGCCACCTCGAGATTGATGAAGTCGACCAGCAGGATGGAATTGCGCACGATGAGCCCGGCCAACGCAATCATGCCGATCATCGAGGTCGCGGGGAACTGCGCGCCAAGCAGGGCATGGCCGGGCATTACACCGATCACCGTCAGCGGGATTGGCGCCATGATGATGAGCGGCGTCAGATAGGATTTGAATTGCGCCACCACCAGCAGATAGATGAGGATCAGGCCGACGGCGTAGGCAATCCCCATGTCGCGGAAGGTCTCGTACGTGACCTGCCATTCGCCGTCCCACTTCAAGCTATAACCGGCGTAACGGTCGGACGGCTGGCGGATGAAATATTCACCGAGTCTGCCGCCCTGCTCCAGTGCCGCGCCTGCGGTCTTACCGCGCATCGCGAACATCCCGTACAACGGGCTGTCGAGGCTGCCCGCCATGTCGCCGACCACATAGACCACCGGCAGCAGGTCCTTGTGATAGATGGTTTTGTCGCGCAAAGCCGCTACCGGCCGCACCAGCTCCGATAACGGAATCAACGCGCCCGAATCCGAACGCACGGCAAGCTGCAGCAGCCGTTCGAGCCGGGACTGCTCTTCGGGCGGCATGCCGATCTGCACCGGCACCTCGAACTTGGCAGCGCCGGTATGCAGCGGCGTCACATTATCCCCGCCCAGCGCCATCCTCACCGTGGCCACGATATCGCGCTGCGTCACGCCCATCAGCGCCGCCTTGCCGCGGTCCACCTGCAGTACCAGCTTTTCGGCGTCGGCTTCGCTGCTGTCATCGATATCGACAATGTCCGCCGTGGCGGCAAACACCCCGCGAATATGCCTGGCGACGGCAATCTGGCCGGCGTAGTCGGGGCCGTAGACTTCGGCGACGATCGGCGCCAGTACCGGCGGCCCCGGCGGCACCTCGACCACCTTGATGCGGGCATTCGCAAGCCGCGCGATGCGTTCGATCCCGGGACGGGCCGCGCCGGCGATGGCATGGCTTTCCCGGCTGCGCTGGTGCTTGTCGAGCAGATTCACCTGAATGTCGCCGACCTCCGGACCGCTGCGCAGATAATACTGGCGCACCAGCCCGTTGAAATTGATCGGCGCCGCGGTCCCGGCATAGGCCTGGTAATCGGTCACTTCCGGAATCGTCGCCACATAAGCACCGATCTCGCGCAGGACGCGCGCGGTTTCCTCAAGCGCGGTGCCGGCCGGCATGTCGACGACAATCTGGAATTCCGACTTGTTGTCGAACGGCAGCATCTTGAGTATCACCAGTTTGAACCCGGCAAGCGATACGGCGAGCATGATCGCCGCCAGCGTGGCGATCCACAGCAGCCGGCGTTTCGGCTTGCCGCCTGCGCCGCGGAGAAACGGCGTGAGCACCCTTTCAAACACGCGCAAAGACCGGCTTCCGGCTGCGTCGCCTTGATGTGCAGGCACTACGCCCAGCAGTTTCAGCGCCAGCCACGGCGTGATGACGAACGCCACCGCCAGGGAAATCAGCATGCCGATGCTGGCGTTGATCGGGATCGGGCTCATGTACGGCCCCATTAACCCCGAGACGAATGCCATCGGCAGCAGTGCCGCAATGACCGTGAAAGTGGCGAGGATGGTCGGACCGCCGACCTCGTCAACCGCATGGGGAATCACATCAGCAGGCGGTGTGTCCGACAATGCGCGGTGACGGTGGATGTTTTCCACCACGACGATCGCGTCGTCCACCAGGATGCCGATCGAGAAAATGAGCGCAAACAGCGACACGCGGTTGAGCGTGAAACCCCAGGCCCAGGACGCGAACAGCGTCGCCGCCAGCGTGAATATCACCGCCAGGCCCACGATCAGCGCTTCGCGCCTGCCGAGCGCCGCCCACACCAGCGCAATGACGGACAAGGTGACGAAGATGAGCTTTTGCATCAGTTTCTGCGCCTTGGCATTCGCCGTTTCGCCGTAGTTGCGGGAAAGCGCGACGTTCACGCCCTCCGGAATCACGCTGCTTTTCAGTTCCCCGATACGCTGCAGCACCCGGTCGGCGACATCCACCGCGTTCTCTCCGGGCTTTTTCGAAACCGCGATCGTGACCGCTGGAAACTCGCCGCTGGGCGCTGCGCTGCCTGCCGCCGCGCCGTTGCCGTACCATACATAATGCCGCGGCTGCTCGGGACCATCCTCGATGCGCGCAATGTCGGCAAGCCGGACCGGCCGCCCCCCGGCGTGTCCGACGATCAGCCCCGCAACTTCTTCCGCCGTGCCCAGAAAACCGCCGGTTTCCACCCATATTTCCCGGTTGTCGCGCGTGAGCTTGCCAGACGGCAGCGAGGCATTCGCCGCGAGCAGGGCGCCCCGGATATCGCCTGCGGTGATCTTGTACGCGTTGAGGCGGTCGATATCGAGCAATACGCGTACCGCGTGCGCAGCGCCGCCTATCGTGGTAACGGTGCGGGTGCCCGCGACGCGCTTCAGCTCGATCTCGGCGGCATTGGCGACTTGTTTCAATTCATATGCGCCGCGCTGCGCATCCCCGGTCCATAACGTCAACGTGACAATGGGAACATCGTCGATGCCGACCGGCTTGACGATGAACTCGCCGACGCCAAGCTCGGGCGGCACCCAGTCGCGGTTGGCAAAGAGCGTGTCGTACAGCCGCACCAGCGCCTGAATCCGGTCCTCGCCCACTTGGTACTGCACGGTCAGGACGGCAAGGCCCGGCCTCGATACCGAATAAACGTGCTCGATCCCGGAGATCTGCGCCACCACCTGCTCCGCCGGCGTCGCGACCAGCACCTCCACATCGCGTGCAGACGCCCCGGGAAACGGAATAAACACGTTCGCCATGGTGACGTTGATCTGGGGCTCTTCCTCGCGCGGGGTCACCAGCACCGCGAAAATGCCGAGCAGAAACGCCACCAGCGCAATCAGCGGCGTGAGCTGGGATTCAAGAAAAATGCGGCTGATTCGCCCTGCGATGCCCATGATCCGTGCCTGAGAAGCGGCCGTGGAATTAAACGTTATTCAGAAAAAGCGGGGCGGTTTTGCTTCTGGCAGCCTGTCGGACCATCAAAGTCGAACCGGCTGCTAGCGGCGCGCCTCGCCGCCTTTCAACACGATTGCCGCTTTGACGGGATCGGTTGCCACTTTTTCTCCGGGTTGCAATCCGCCAAGCACCTCGACGCCAGCCGCGCCGAAGTCCTGGCCCGGCCGTATCTGTCGCAAGCGAACCGAGCCATCGGCATCAACGACGTAAACGGCAGTCACCTCGGTACGTCTGACGATGGCCGCCGCCGGGATCACCAACCGGCGCGACTGGCCGATGACAAAATACACGCGCGCGAACATGCCGGGATAGCTGCCCGGGACATATTCCGGCAGCGCAAGGCGCACGCGCGTGGTGTGCGTCTGCGGATCCGCGGTCGGCAGTACCGTGATCTCCCCCGCCTTCACCCTGCGATTCTGCGCGGGAAACTCGATGTCGGCACGCGCGCTCTTCCTGATTTGCGCCAGCTTCAGTTGCGGCACGTCCGCAACCACACGCATATCCCTGGGATCAAAACCGGTCATCAGCGGCTTTCCCGGCGTCACTGTCTCACCGAGTTCGACGTGACGCGCGGCAACAATGCCGCCAAACGGCGCGGTGACCGTCGCGAAACCCTTGACGGTTTCCGCCCGGCTCGCCACCGCGACAGCCGCCTGCAGCTGGCCCTGCGCTGCCTGAAATTCAGAGAATGCCCGATCCAGCGCCGCCTGGCTCACGAAGCTCTGTTTGAATAATTGCTGCGTGCGATCGTAATGCGCCCTGGCATTCCGCAGCGTCGCCTGCGCCTGCGCGATCTGCGCCTGACTGCTCGCGAGCGCATCGCTTACCTCACGCTCGTCGATGCGCACGATGACTTCGCCCTTCCTGACGGCAGCGCCGACATCAAAGCGAACATCGACGATGCGGCCCGAGATCTGCGCCGAAACCGTTGATTGCCTGACCGCTTCTACAATACCTTCCGCCGCATAGACCTGATCTAAATCACGGTACTCGACGGCAGCCGTCGCGATGGGATCCGCCGCGCAAGCCCAGCCCGTGACGAGGGATAACGGAAATAAGAAGGTTCCCGACAGCAGTGTCGTGCGCATGAGTTGGTGCTATTTTCGGCTCCGCATTTCGCGCGCCTGTTCCTTGGATACGATGCGGGTCAGGTCGGTCAGCTCTTCCGCCAATATCTCCAACAGATCGTCGATCGTGACAATGCCCACGAGCTGGCCCTCCCCGCCCACCACCGGCAACCGGCGCACGCCCTTGGAGCGCATCACTTCCATCGTCTCAAGCATGCCCTCGCTCTCCGGCACGGTAACCAGTTGCGAAGTCATGATATCGCCAATCGTCATCACTTTCGGATTTAACTTGAAAATCCAGCGTTTCCCGTGCCTTCATCCGCTCGTGGTCATTCCATCTGCCTGCACAGGATATGGTAAGAGCGTCAGGCGGCGTCCCGGTTGATCCAGATCAAACGGTTCCGTCCGATATGCCCAAGGAATCGCTGCGTCACCCCTTGATACAGATTTTGGGACGCAGAAAGGCCACGCGGCGGGCGAGTCCTGCCTGTTCCGTCGCTTCGGCTACCAGATCCACGTCCTTGTAGGCGCCAGGCGCCTCTTCCGCCGCGCCCCGCATCGAACGCGTGCGGATCAGAATGCCGCGCTGCGCGAGTTCGTCGATGAGTTGCCGGCCATGCCACTGTTTGAGCGCCTGGTGCCGGCTCATGGCACGCCCCGCGCCGTGACTCGCCGAGCTGAACGCCTGCCGTTCGCTTTCGCGCGTTCCGCAAAGCACGTAGGAACCGGTGCCCATGCTGCCGCCGATGATTACCGGCTGGCCAATTTCGCGATAGCGCGCGGGAAGCGCCGGATGCCCGGGGCCGAACGCGCGCGTTGCACCCTTGCGATGCACGTGGAGCATCATCTCCCGGCCATCCACGGCATGCCGTTCCGCTTTGCATGTGTTATGCGATACATCGAACAATGTATCGAGCGCGGTGTGAGGCAGGATCCGCGCGAATGCCTCGCGGGTGAGGTGTGTGAGTATCTGCCGGTTGGCAAGCGCACAGTTGATTGCCGCGTTCATCGCGCCCAGATATTGCTTTCCCTCCGCCGAATTGATCGGCGCGCAGGCCAGTTCGCGATCGGGCAGTTCGATGCCGAGCCGGGAGGCCGCCTTCGCCAGGCTGACCAGGTAATCCGTGCCGATCTGATGGCCCAAGCCGCGCGATCCGCAATGAATCGAGACGACGATCTGCCCTTCCCTCAGTCCGAATGCAGTCGCCGCCGCGCGATCATCGATGCGATCGACCACCTGCACCTCGAGGTAATGGTTGCCGGAACCCAGAGTACCCATCTCCCCCCGCTGGCGCTTCTTCGCCACTGGCGAGACATTCTGCGGGACCGCACCTTCGGCGCAACCCTGTTCTTCGACGAACTCGAGATCGGCAGCAACACCGTAGCCGCGGTCCACCGCCCACCGCGCGCCGCCGCACAGCACCTCGTCGAGCGCATCAGGCGTCAGCTTGAGGTCGCCCTCTTCGCCGACCCCGGCCGGTATGCTCCGAAACAAGGTATCGGCAAGCGCGCGGGCATGCGGCAGAACATCGGCGAGATCGAGATTGCTGCGCAGACAGCGTATGCCGCAGGAGATGTCAAAACCCACTCCCCCGGCGGAAATGATGCCGCCGCGTTCAGCATCGAATGCGGCCACGCCGCCGATGGGGAAACCGTAGCCCCAGTGCGCATCGGGCATGGTCATGGCGCAGCCCACCAGCCCGGGCAACCGCGCGACGTTGGTGATCTGTTCGAGCACCTTGTCGTCCATGGCGGCAAGCAGTTCGGCGCTGCCGTAGAGCCGGACTTCGCCCCGCTGCCCACCCGCCGCAGGCGGAACCGCCCAGCACCAGGGGTTGATCTGCGTCAGAGCGTCGAGCTTCAAGTTAGACATCCACGATGCAGCGTGCTTCCCAGCCCGCTTCCGCCTGCCTGACAGAAAGCATCGTCAACGTCGCTCCTTTAACCTCCACGCCGCGCTCAAGATCGTCACGCCAGCGCTCCCCGCTTGCCGACCCGCGCCACATCACGCCGTCCCGCTCAAGGCGGAATCCTGCAAACACCATTCCATCCGTTCGTGCTGCGGCAAGCAGCGCATTCAGCCATCTCACCAGCGCAAGCTCGATATCGTCTTCCTCAAACTCAATCTGCACCGTCTGTTCCCTGCGCACTGCGGCAGGCTCGGTCATGATCGCGAACATCGCCGCAGCCGCAGCCTCGAACGCCTCCTCCACCGAGACGCCGCGTCCGACTATGCCCATATCGGCGTCGTGCTCGAAATAGGCATAACGCTCGCCGGATGCCACGTTTGTGTCGTGATTCATCAATGGGCTCGGCCCTGTCGTTGCACCGCCCCCCCATGAAACGTATGTGCCATAATCGTTAATGCTAATCGCGCCAGCGTTCGTTTCGTTGATCTAGGTCAACCCGGGTATGCCGGTTTTTAGCTGTACTGTAGAAGTATATGTAAAACTGAAAGAACAAGCGGCGGATTTATGTTTCTGCTCAAAAACAGGCGCCTACGGCGCAGCATGGGCTTCGTTCTGGTAATCGCGGGCGGGATTCTGATGTGGCTCGCGCCGGAAGTCGAAGTAGGTATCGCTCTGCTTGCCGCTGGCGTGCTGCTGGAAATCGCCGGAATCGCGCTCGAGCGGCGCGACGGCCGCTAGGCCCGCCATGCATGCGCTGCCGTGCGGACTCGATGTCGCGCAACTCAACGACATGACGATCAATGAGCGCGGCATCGACATCGGTCAGCATGTCGGCTACTGCCTCATCGCCCGAGTCGGCAACCGAACCGGCCAAATCCTTGTGGTGCTGCTCGTCAGACTGAGCCAGGGCTTCACGGATCTCCTGCTTCAGTTCGCGGCTGCGTATTATGAGTTGTGCCTTGAGATCGTTGATCTGGGTGGCGGTCAGATCGCTCGTCATACGTCCCTCGTCATGAGAAAATGTTTGTGTTTCCCGGCATTTCAGCCGTATTGCAGTAATCCATCTCCGCAAAACAGTGATATGTTTAGAGCCTCTCTCAATAATACTCAACAACGCTTTCCATTCATTGACCCAGATCAAAAATAGAACCTTCAGCATGAGGTCTACTGGCAATACGGCGGCGCCACGGCATGGTCAACGATATCGGCCATTCAACATCAAAAACGATGGATGATGCAGCACACATCGACCGGCATGCGCGGCTGATCGGGGCACTGCGCGATCCTTCCTGCTATCCACACCCGGTGGAACGCGTAGAAATCCTGGAAACGCATATTTCCTGGGTAATTCTGACCGGGCGCTATGCTTACAAGATCAAGAAGCCGCTGGATTTGGGCTTTCTCGACTTCACCACGCTCGAAAAACGCGGCTTCTGCAGCCATGAAGAGCTGCGCCTGAACCGGCGTCTCGCCCCCGGCCTTTACCTGGACGTAGTCGGCATTACCGGCAGCCTGGAGCACCCGCGCATCGATGGCGACGGCGAGATAATTGAATATGCGGTAAAAATGATCCAGTTCGGGCAGGACCGGCTGGCCAGCCGCCTGCTCAAAAGCGGCGCCTTGGCGCTGCAGCACATCGAACAGCTCGCCGCAACAATTGCCGGGTTCCATCAGCAGGCGGCGGCAGTCCAGGCAGGCAGCCGGCTCGGCTCGCCACAAGCCGTAACGGCACAGGCCTTGCAGAATTTCGATCAGATCGCAGCCCTGCCCGGCGCCATCGAAGATCACGCCGCGTTAAGCGATCTGCGCGGCTGGACCGAGCGCGAAGCTGCGGCGGGGAAGGCCGGGATGGCTGCGCGTCAGTCCGAAGCGAGGGTGCGCGAGTGCCATGGCGACCTCCATCTGGGCAACATCGCGCTGATCGACGGCGAGATCACGCCCTTCGATTGCATCGAGTTCAGCGCCGAGCTGCGCTGGATTGACGTCGCAAGCGAAGCCGCCTTTCTGGTCATGGATCTCATCGACCGCGGCCGCCCGGATTTCGCCTTTCTGTTTCTCAGTGATTATCTGGAGTGCACCGGTGACTACGGCGCCATGACGGTGCTGCGCTTTTATCTGGTTTACCGCGCGATGGTGCGCGCCAAGGTTCATTGTCTGCGCGCGCACCAGCCGGGAATCAGCGATGCCGAACGCAAGCGTTTGCTTGGCGCATATCGCGGTTACCTGGATCTCGCCAGGCGTTTCATGCTTCCGCCCAAGCCATCGCTTGTCATCATGCACGGCCTGTCGGGATCGGGAAAATCAAGGGTGTCACACGCGCTGCTGCAGGCGTTGGGGGCCATCCGCATCCGCTCCGATGCGGAGCGCAAGCGCCTGCACCACATGGCGACGCTGGAACGCGCTGCGCCCGGCATAGCGTCCGGGATTTATGCCGGGGAAGTCACGCAACACGTGTACCAGCGTCTTGCAAGGCTCGCCCGGGAGATCGTTGCAGCCGGCTATAGCGTGATCCTTGATGCCGCCTTTCTCGGGCGCTGGCAGCGCAGCCTCATGCGGGACCTGGCACGCGAACTCGGCGTGCCTTTCGCCATCGCTTCGCTGCAGGCTCCCGAAACGGTAATCAAGGAACGCATCCTGCGCCGCGGCGGTGAAGGGCGTGATGTATCGGATGCCGATCTTGCGGTGCTGTCGCACCAACTCGGGACCCAGGAGCCCCTAGGGGCGGACGAGCAAGCCCACACCGTCGCTTTCCCTGCCGCGCTGCCGCTGGAAGCGCTTGCAGCGACGGCTGCATGGCGGACGCTGCTCGAAAAAACGTCACCTTAATCCGCCTCGCGCTCGATGCCGCGGTCCGCAACGCCGTCGCTGCCTGTGCGCCGGTATTTGGCCTGCCAGGTCGCGGCGCTGATTGCCGTCCGCAGGTTATCTCCGGCTGGAAAAGCCTTGGTCATGTCGAGAAAAAGCCGGCGCGGGGAAAACTTGATTTGGATCAACCACACTGCCACGGAACCCCGGTAATGTCAGCAGCGTTAGCCTGAAAATACAAGGAGAAGCATGCAATGGCGGCCATCACCGAACGCATCGACAACGTCACCAAGATCCCGTCGCAATATCTGAAGGCGGCGCCGCCGGCGCCGCGGAGCGTAAAAATAGAAATTTCGCCGCGCTGTAACTACCGCTGCGGGTTCTGCGCACTCCGCACACGCGAGGTACAGCCTAAATGGGACATGGACTTCGGACTGTTCAAGCGCGTGACCAAGGAGATGCGCGATGCGGGCGTCGAGGAAATCGGC
>CAYIRZ010000068.1:0-10888 GCA_964365845.1 uncultured Streptomycetaceae bacterium | reverse complement strand
ACCGTTTACCGTTTACCGTTTACCGAAGTGTGGCCAGCCGGCGCTTGGCTTTCTCGGCGGCCTCGCTCAGCGGATAGCGCGACACCAGCCCATCCATGGTTTTCCTGGCCGTGCCCGCATCGCCCTGCTCCATCTGCGAACTCGCGATGTTGAGCAGCGCATCGGGCACCGATGAACTGTCGGGATAGGTGCTAACCAGCTTCTGCTGGCTCGCGATCGCATTTTTGAAATCGTGCAGGTTGAAATAGGAATCGCCGATCCAGTACTGCGCGCGCGGCGCCAGCGCGCTCTTGGAATGCTGCGCGAGAAAGCCCTGGAAAGCGACGATGGCGCCCTGGTAGTTGCCGATGCGGCGCTGGTTCTGCGCCGCTTCATAAGCCCGGCTCTCAGCCGCATCCGCGGAAGCCGGCGCCGTGGCAGAAGCAGTTTGCGGCGAAACACTGGCGGGAGCGGCTGCGGAAGGCGCCGCAGGGGTTGCCGGTGGCGCTGCTGCTCCGGCAGCAGCCACCGGCGGCGTTGCGCTGCCCGCGGTGGGCTGCTCCAGGCGCCGCAGGCGGCTGTCGAGGTCGACATACATGTCGCGCTGGCGCTTGGCCGTGCCGTCGATATTGTTGCCCAGCACCTCGATCTGGCCGCGCAGGTTTTTCAGCTCCTGCCGGAGCAGTTCGATCTGGCTAACGAGTTCGAGCACCGGCTGGTTCTTGAGCCCGTCCTCGACTTTGGCCAGGCGCGCCACCAGCGCCTCGTTCTGCTGCTTGAGTTCGTCGATGCGCTTCTGCTGCTCGAGAACCTGCTTTCGCGCAACCTCGTCGTCGAACAGTCCGGCGTGCGCCGGAGCGACAGCCGTGACGAGCATTACGGCGCATGCAACGGAAGCGAGAAACTTGCTGTAGCGGATGCGGTTACGCCTCACTCCTCACTCCTCACGCCTTACTCTCCCTGATACCGGATATCGGCACGACGGTTCTCCGCCCAGGAAGCTTCATCACTGCCGGCCGCTTTGGGCTTCTCTTCGCCGAAGCTCACGCTCTCGATCTGGCTCGCTTGCGCGCCCAGCAGTTGTATCATCTGCTTTACCGCTTCGGCGCGCCGCTGACCGAGTGCCAGGTTGTACTCGCGGCTGCCGCGCTCATCGGTATTGCCCTCGATGCGCACCTGCGCGGAGCGGTTCTGGGTCAGATATCTGGCGTGCGCCGTCACCAGTGGCTTGTATTCGTCCTTGACGAGGTTGCTGTCGTAGTCGAAATAGATGCTGCGCTTTGACAGGATGTTGGCGGGATCCTTGAGTGGATTGGCGCTGACCGTCGAAGTGCCGAGCGGCTGCGAAGTCACGCCGCTGTCGGCGGGCTTTGCCACCGGCGCCTCGACCGAGGGCTTGCGATCCTCGACCGCGGCACCATCCTGTTCCTTGGTCGGCGTGCTGCTGCATCCGGCCAGCACGCCTATTATCAAAATACTTGCGAAAAACCTTTTCATTGATTCACTCCTCGTAAAGAACTCCTCGGTACCTTTCTTATTTATTGACCAGCGGTCCCCACGATGGTTCGCGCACATCGCCCGCGTCTTCGGTGAAACGCTGCTTGACCCGGCCATCGCTCGACACCGCGGCTAATATACCACGCCCCCTCACCGCGGTTGCGTAGAGAACGATCTTGCCGTTGGGCGCGAAACTCGGCGATTCGTCGATGCCGCCGTCGGTGAGCACCTGCACCTGGCGCGACGCGAAATCCTGCGCCGCGACGCTGAAGCGGCTGCCGTTTCTTTGTATGAAGGTGAAGCTCTTGCCGTCGGGACTGTGGCGCGGCGACACGTTGTAGCTGCCTTCGAAAGTCAGCCGCTGCGGCTGTCCGCCCGAAGCGGAAACACGGTAGATCTGCGGGCTGCCGCCGCGGTCGGAAGTAAACAGTATCCATTGCCCGTCGGGAGAGAAATTCGCCTCGGTGTCGATCGCCGAACTGTGGGTGAGCCGCGTCGGCGCACCGCCGCCGTCGGCATCGATCAGGTAGAGCTGGGAGCCGCCGTCCTTGGTCAGCGTCACCGCCAGACGCTTGCCGTCGGGAGACCACGCCGGCGCGCTGTTGCTGCCCCGGAAATTCGCCACCGCCTGGCGGTTGCCGGTGGTGAGCGACTGCACATACACCACCGGTTTCCTGCCCTCGAATGACACATAGGCAAGCCGCGCGCCGTCCGGCGCCCACGCCGGGGAGATGATCGGCTCGTTCGAGGCCAGCACGGTCTGCGCGCCGTAGCCGTCGGCATCCGCCACCTGCAGCTCGTAACGCGTGCCTTTCTTGACCACGTACGTGATGCGCGTCGCGAACACGCCGGCGTCGCCGGTCATTTTTTCGTAGATCGCGTCGGCGATCTTGTGCGCGGTGAGCCGCAACTGCGCCGCCGAAGCGAAATAGACAAACCCCGCGAGCTGGGTCTGCTTGACCACGTCCATGAGACGGAAGCGGATGTCATAACGGCCGTCGGATTGCAGCGTGACGCTGCCGATCGCCACCGCTTCGGCGCCGCGCGCGCGCCATTGCGGGAAATCGACCTGTTCCGGCTCGTACGGCACCGGGACCATGCCGCCGGCATCGACCATCCTGAACAGGCCGCTGCGCGCGAGATCGGCGGCGATTACCGGCGTGAGTTTCTGGGCGAGGCCTTCCTCGGCGCGAAATGGCGCGATCGCAACCGGAATCTGGTTGGCCCCGGCGCCGACGATTTCGATGGTCAGCGCGGCATGCGACGCGCCCGGCACCACAAGCAATGCGAGCAGAAAAATTGCGTTGAACAGCGCGATCAGGTTGCCGGATTTCATAGTCATTGAATTATGGATGCCATTGATTTCATTGTTTGGGTCGAATTTTGAGAATGAGTTCCCGAACATCGTTGAACGCCACGCCCTGGGGTGGAGGTGGCAGCGGCTGCGCTTTGAGGATCGCACGCTCGACCGCGTTGTCATAAACAGCAACGCCGCTGGTGCGCCTCAGCTTCACACTTAGCACCTCCCCGCCGGGTAATTGCACAACCTCAAACTGGACTTCCGGATTGCCTTGAAGATTTGGCGGCTCGACAATGAACCGCCTGATTTTCGCGCTGATGCGATCCGTGTACTCATTCATGAGTTTTGCCTGCGCCGCTGCCTGCTGTTGCGCAAGCTTCCTGAGCGCATCATCCTGCTCCTTGGCAAGACGTTTTAACTCGGCCTCCTTCGCCTGTTTTTCCTTGAGCGCGGCGAGCCGCACCTTTTCCTCCTCGCGCTTCTTCGCTTCGAGTTTTTCCTGCTCTTTTTGTTTTCGTTCCTTCTCGAGTTTTTCCTTGAGCGCGATATCGGGCTTCACCGCCGGCTTGGTTTCGGGCTTGGGTGCCGGTCTGGTTTCCACCTTGGGTTGCGGCTTCGGCGGCTCGGGTTTCACTTGCGGCGGGGGCGGGGTCTCGGCTTGCGGTTGCGGCGCAGGCAGCTCGCTCCACAGATCGACGATGGCTGCCGAATCGGCCTGCTTTTTCTGCCAGCTGACGCCGAACACCAGCAGCACGAGGAACAGCAGGTGCATCACCAGCGCCAGCGCGCCGGAAATCGCCTTCTCGTTTTGTGTGATGTCGTTGTACGTCACTGGCCCCGGGGTTTGGCGAGCAACCCGACTTTCTTCACCTGGTTCTGCTGCAGCATGTCCATCACTTCCAGCACCGCCTCATAGCGCACGTCCTTGTCGGCGGCGATCACCACCGCCTGCTCCGGATTCTGCGCCTGCTTCTGGCGTATCGCCTGGATCAACTCGTCGCGCATCACCTTGCGCTCGGCCGAGCCTTTGCTGCGGTCGCGCAGCCACAGCGTCCGGTCGGTGTGGATAGCCACTTCGAGCGGCGCCACCGGCGGATCCGAAGTCTTGCCCACCTGCGGCAGTTCGATCTGGCCGGGATTGATGAGCGGCGCGGTCACCATGAAAATCACCAGCAGCACCAGCATCACGTCGATATAGGGCACGACGTTGATCTCGTTCATCAGCCTTCGGCCGCTGCGTTTTCCGATCAGCATGATGTCGCTCCGCGCGTAAGCCGTGAGCAGTAAGGGGTGAGGAACAACTGCGATACTGGCCCGAACCCTGCCGCCACCCGCCGCTCGCCTCTCGACTCTGTCTTCAGGCTTCCCGCTTTACCCGCCGCTTTCTGCTCACCGCTCACCGCTCACCGCCCTTCAATGTACTTGCCGCTGCAGAATGTTGGAAAACTCTTCCATGAACGACTCGAAGCGCGTCGCCAGCCGGTTCACGTCGCCGGCGAAGCGATTGTAGGCGACCACCGCTGGAATCGCCGCGAACAGGCCTATCGCGGTCGCAATCAGCGCTTCGGCGATGCCCGGCGCGACGTGGGCCAGGGTTGCCTGCGCGACGTTGGCGAGCCCGCGGAACGCATTCATGATGCCCCACACCGTGCCGAACAGCCCGACGTAGGGGCTCACCGAGCCGACCGAGGCCAGGAAAGACAGGTGCGATTCGAGCCGGTCCAACTCGCGCTGGTAAGTCGCGCGCATCGCGCGCCGGGTGCCGTCCATCAGCACGCTGATGTCCATGCCGGGCTGTTTCTTGTGCTTGGCGAATTCGCGGAATCCCGCCTCGAAAATGCGCTCGAGGCTGCCTGCCGAGCGGCGCGAATTGACCGCGCGCTGATACAGCTCGTTCAGGTCCGCGCCGCTCCAGAATTCTTTTTCGAAATCGTCGGCGAGCCGGGTGGAGCGTCTGAGCGTGAAGACCTTGAGAAAAATGTAATACCACGAGAACAGCGATGCCAGCAGCAGCAGCAGCATCACGATCTGCACCAGCACGCTGGCGCCGGTGATGAGGCTGATGACAGACATGTCTTGGCTGAGGGTCGGATTCAAGATGTTGTCCCTATTCTTGTAATGATCGCTTTCGGTATTCTAACCGGCCTGAACGTTGCCGCGTTCACGCACACCAGCTTGACCTCGGCGGTGACCAGCTCCTCGTTTTCGCGCAGCACGCGCTGCGCCACCAGAATCTGACTGGCGTTTACCTTAGCGAGTTCCACGGTGACCTGCAACCTGTCGTTAAACAGCGACGGTTTCAGGTATTCGATCGCCACCGAGCGCACCACGAATACGACCTGGTGCTGCGCGGCGAGTTCGTTCTGCTCGAAGCCGAGGGCCCGCAGCCATTCGGTGCGCGCGCGCTCGAGGAATCTGAGGTAATTGGCGTAATAGACCACGCCGCCACTGTCGGTATCTTCGTAGTAGACGCGAATGGGCCAAACGAAACCATGCTCGCCTGTAGTGGTTACGGTCCTCACGCGGCGCACTTCCTCAACGTAAGCGGTGAGCAGTGAACGGTGAGCCGTAACGTAACCTTTCCCATGGGCTTTCGCTTGCTGCTCACTGCTTACTGCTCACCGCTCGCCGGTTTGCTGTCCCACAGCTCCGGCGTACCGGCGGCACGCGGCTCGGCCAGGCCGAAATGCCGGTAGGCGGATACCGTGGCCATGCGTCCGCGTGGCGTGCGCTGCAGATAGCCTTGCTGGATCAGATACGGCTCGAGCACGTCTTCTATGGTGTCGCGTTCCTCGCCGATCGCCGCCGCCAGGTTGTCGATGCCGACCGGGCCGCCGCTGAATTTCTCGATCACCGCCAGCAGCAGCTTGCGGTCCATCACGTCGAGCCCGAGTACGTCGACGTCGAGCATCTTGAGCGCGGCATCCGCAACCTCGAGCGTGACCTTGCCATTGGCCCTGACCTCGGCGTAATCGCGCACGCGCCGTAGCAGCCGGTTCGAGATGCGTGGCGTGCCGCGCGAGCGGCCAGCGATCTCGCGCGCGCCCTCCGCGCTCACTTCGACTTCGAGTAGCCCGGCCGAACGCCGCACGATGCGCGTCAGCTCCTCCGGCGAATAGAACTCCAGCCGCGCGACAATGCCGAAGCGATCGCGCAGCGGATTGGTCAGCATGCCGGCGCGCGTGGTGGCGCCGACCAGCGTGAACGGCGGCAGATCGAGCCTGACCGAGCGCGCCGCCGGGCCTTCGCCGATCATAATGTCGATCTGAAAGTCTTCGAGCGCGGGATAGAGGATTTCCTCGACCACCGGGGAGAGGCGGTGGATCTCGTCGATGAACAACACGTCGTTGGGTTCGAGATTGGTGAGGATCGCCGCCAGGTCGCCGGCGCGCTCCAGCACCGGGCCGGAAGTGTGGCGCAGGTTCACGCCCATCTCGCGGGCGATGATGTGAGCCAGCGTCGTTTTGCCCAAGCCTGGCGGGCCGAACAGCAGCACATGATCGAGCGCCTCGCGTCGTTTGCGCGCCGCCTCGATGAAAATCGACAACTGGCCGCGGATTTTTTCCTGGCCGACGTATTCCTCGAGTGCCTTGGGACGCAGCGCGCGCTCGAACACCTCTTCCTGCGGCGAGGCCGGTGCGGCGGAAATCAGGCGATCGGTTTCAACAGCCATGGGGTTCGGTCACAAGGCGCGCAATAATTATCAATAAAAACAATGTATTATATAATCACTATCTGGGGCGCGGCGCAACGTTTTGCTATCAACTGCATCATACTTCAAACATCCAGCAGCCTGTCGGACTTGGCCCCATTCTTTGGTGCTTTTCATTTTAGGAGTTTGTCGGACTTGGGTTCGACAAACTCCTAGACGACTTCGTCATCGTATCGGCTCCGCGCCTTCCTCGAGAATTTTCAGATAGGCATCGTACACGTACATCCGATTGCGCCTGCGTCCGGTGCGCTCGCGCACGATGCCGAGTTGTTCGAGATGCCGCATCGACGCGGTGACGGTGGGTTGGGAAAGTCCCAGCCGTTTCGCGGCGCCGGGAATGGAGAGTATGACCTTTTCCTGCAATGCCTGATGCAGACGCAGCGCCGAAGCGCCGGCGCGGCCGATCTGCCCGACCCGCTCGCGGTCGTCGCGGAACAGTTCGAGGATGCGCTGTGCCGAACGGGTCGCCTGTTCGGTGGTATCGATCACCCCCGCAAGAAAAAAGTCGAGCCAATCCTCCCATGCGCCCTCGCTGCGCACACGCTGCAGCAGGCTGTAATACGCTTCGCGATGAGTCTTGAAGTAGAGCGAAAGATACAGCAGCGGTTGCGCGAGCGCGCCGTCGGCGCACAGCAGCAGCGTGATGAGCAGCCGTCCCACCCGCCCGTTGCCGTCGAGGAACGGATGAATGGTTTCGAACTGCACATGCGCAAGCGCCGCCTTGATCAACAGCGGCGTCCTCACCGGATCGTCGTGCAGGAATTTCTCGAGCAACCCCATGCATTCGATGACACTGTTGGGCGGCGGCGGCACAAAGGCCGCGTTGCCGGGCCGGGAACCGCCGATCCAGTTCTGCGAAGTACGGAATTCGCCCGGCATCTTGTTCGCGCCGCGTCCGCCGGAAAGCAGGATGCCGTGGGTTTCGCGAATCAGCCGCAGCGACAGCGGAAAACCGCCGCGCAGACGCTCGAGCGCATGGTTCATCGCGGCGACATAATGCGAGACTTCTTCGACATCGTCGAGCGGCACGCCGGGCGCTTCCTCGGCTTCGAACAGCAGCAGATCGGAAAACGACGACTGCGTGCCCTCGATCTGCGAGGACAGCAGCGCCTCCTTGCGCACATACATGTAAAGAAACAGTGCCGGGTCGGGGAAGATGCGCGCCACGCCATCCAGCCGGCCTAGACCCCGGTTGGCCTTTTCGATCAGGTCCTGCAGATGCGGGGTGATCGCCAGCGGCGGGTCGGGCGGCAGCGGCGATGGAACGAAAGCCCGCACGGCCTCGCCCCCCACGCTGGTCGTGACATAGGCGCCGAGGCGGGTTCCAGATGCGGTGGTAGATATCAAGTAAAGGTTGCGTTAACAGGCTGAGACACTAATAAAGTATAGGGCCTTATCCTTTAACAAGCAAGCCGTTTATGTATTTTTGAGCCAGAAATACACTTAGCTACAGTCTTATTGCAGTCTGCTACGTGAGTTAACCCAGATTGCCTTTAATTAGCTCGGCTATTAAGAAAGGAAAGTGGGCTAACCTTTAACAAAAAACGCCCACTCCTCACGACTTTGAAAGCAGCTTCAAGGCTTGGCGTATGCCTTCGTTCACATTGGCTCCGGAGGGCAGTTGTTTGACTGCCCAGGCGATCTCGCGGTCATTATAGCCAAGCGCGAGCAATGCATTGACGATGTCATTGGCCTCATGCGCGCCATGCGCCGCCGGCGCGATGATGTCGCCGATGTCGAGCTTGTCGCGCAATTCGAGCAGCAGCCGCTCCGCCGTCTTCTTGCCGATTCCCGGCACCTTGATGAGCCGGCCGCTATCCTGCTCGCTCACCGCCTGGTGCAGGTCGGCGACGCTCATGCCCGAGAGTACCGCCAGCGCGGTGCGCGCGCCCACGCCGGAGATTTTGAGCAACTGCCGGAATACGTGCCGCTCCGCCTCGGTGGCAAAACCGTAGAGTTGGTGCGCGTCCTCGCGCACGATGAGATGGGTGAGCAGCACGACTTCACTGCCGGTCGCCGGCAGCTGATAGAGCGTGCTCATCGGCACCGCTATCTCGTAGCCGATGCCGCCGACATCCACCAGGATCTGCGGCGGGTGCTTGGCGGCAAGCTTGCCGCTGATGCGACCTATCATGGGCTAACGCTCTCCGACTTCTTCCAGCACGGCACGGATCACTTCCGCCGATAATCTGAAGTCCATTTGCAGTAATCGTTCAAAAACCGCCGCGGCGGAAGGAATAAGTTTCTTTCGCTTCGCGAGCGCGATGATAGCCGCGGTTCCGGCAACCTTGAAGCCGCGCTCGATTGCGGTCGCCCTGCCGGCCCTGTCGTCCATGAGTATCAGACAGGGTTTGCGCAAGTTCACCGCGGCGCGAATGCAGCCTGCCTCGCCCTCACCCAAATCCGGAAACTGCGGAGCTTTCCAGTCCCGCCTCAAGACTATCAGCATGTTGCGATTGATCGCGTCGAGGATCATCGGCTCGCCCGCCTTGTCGCGTCCGGTCAGCACCTCTTTCCTGACCGGGACGGGCACATGCACCTGGCCAAAAATTGACTTGAGCCATCCCAACCCGTCGATTCGCGCCAGCACGATCACCGGGCTGGCGTCGGTCAGGACGATTCCAGCCATGCCTCGAGCGTTTCCACGTCCTTCCTGACTTCCTGCGCGGAACCCTGGATCACCGGTATGCCCAACCGCGAGAGGTGCTGCATGAAACCCGGCAGCGGCATGTCCGCCAACCTTGCCGAGCGCGCGAGCGAAAGGCTGCCGTCCTTGAACAGCGCCGTGGCCAGCGCCTGTCTGATGCCCGGCATTTCAAGCAATCCGCTGTCTTCCAGATGGACGAGCACGGCGGACGGATGATCGCCGTTCATCACGACAACCATTTCCCTCTCCGCTTTACGCAACGCCTCGGAAGGATTGTTCTTGAGCTGGCGGACGTTGACCGTGTGCATGGCGTATGGGTATGTGGTTACTGTACGTAGGAACATACAGCAGGAACACCGAGTGAGTCAATTGTCTTATCTGATATTCCAACTTAGAACGACAAAAATCGCATTAACATATTGTTATATATAACATTCCATATTAGTAAGCGTTTGGACACGACTCGCGCAGCGGCTTAATGAAGAGATGTGGAATGAGTTTTGCCGACAATCCGTCTCAGCGCACTAATCTTCCCCGTTTCATCCGGTAGCCTGCGGTCGCAAGTTTGCCCAGCCCCTGCCCGCCATGCGCATGACAGATGGCGCACGCCAGCGCGTCCGCCGCGTCGGGACTGGGATCGCCGTCGAGCTTGAGCAGCCGCCTGACCATTTCCTGTACCTGTTCTTTTTTTGCGTGGCCGTTGCCGACCACCGCCTGCTTGACCTGCAGCGCGGTGTATTCCGCCACCGGCAGATCGTGCATCACCGCGGCACAGATGGCGGTACCGCGCGCCTGCCCCAGCAGCAGCGTCGATTGCGGGTTGACATTGACGAATACTTGTTCGATCGCCACCTGCTCGGGCTCGCAGGCGGCGATCACTTCGGCCAGGCCGTCGAGTATGGTTTTGAGACGGGTGGCCAGTGCGCCGTCGCGTGTTTTGATGCAACCGCTGGTGACGTAGGAAAGCTTCTGGCCGGTCTTGTCCAATACGCCGAAGCCGGTGACCCGCAGGCCGGGATCAATGCCCAGAATTCGCGTGCGCGAATTCGGTGAGGCGTGAGGGGTGAGGAGTGAGGAGTAAGGCGACTCATCCCCGCCCCCTTTTGGCGAAGGGGCGAGACGCAGCCGGCGGGTTTTACCCTTCATCCCTCATCCTTCATCCCTCATCCCTCCAAAACGGCCGTGGTATAGACGTCCTGCACGTCGTCGACCGCTTCCAGCGCGTCGAGCAGCCGCTGCATGCGCGCCGCGTCGTCGCCGGTCAGTGCATTCTCGGTGGCCGGCTTCATCGTGACCTCGGCAAGCTCGGGCTTGAACCCCGCTTTTTCCAGTGCGGTTTTCACCGCGGAGAAATCGTTGGGCGCGGTAATGACCTCGATGCTGCCGTCCTCGTTGGTCACCACGTCCTCGGCACCGGCTTCGATTGCCGCTTCCATGAGCTTGTCTTCATCGGCGCCAGGCGCGAACACCATCTGGCCGCAGTGCTTGAACAGGAATGCGACCGAGCCATCGGTGCCGAGATTGCCGCCGTGCTTGGTAAACGCATGGCGCACGTCGGCCACGGTGCGCGTCTTGTTGTCGGTCATGCAATCGACCATCACCGCGGCCCCGCCTATGCCATAGCCTTCGTAGCGCAGTTCTTCGTAGTTCACGCCTTCAAGCTCGCCGCTGCCGCGCTTGATCGCGCGCTCGACGTTGTCCTTCGGCATGTTGTTGTCGTAGGCCTTGTCGACTGCCAGACGCAGGCGCGGAT
>CAYIRZ010000067.1:0-10956 GCA_964365845.1 uncultured Streptomycetaceae bacterium | reverse complement strand
GCCGGATCGGCAAGCGCCTGCGAGGCCGTGCTCGTTCAGGCGCCCGATCACCCGCACGCGCTGCACCTGTTGGGCGTGGTGCGCCTGATGAGCGGCAATCCGCGCGAAGCGGTTTTCTTTATCGACAGGGCGCTCGCGAGCAGCCCGCGCGATGCGGCGATGCTGGAGAACCGCGGCGTGGCCCACCTTGCCCTGCAGGATTATCTCAGCGCGGAGGCCGACTTCCGGCGGGCACTGGAACTGGGCGCCGCGCACGGTCTGCTCTACATGCGGTTGGGGCTTGCGCTGAGCGCACAGCGCAAGTTGCCCGAGGCGGTAAGCGCATTACGGATTGCGGCCGAGAAGGCACCCACCGAACCGGACGTGCAGCTCAACCTTGGCAACGCGCTCGCCGAACAGGGCCAGGCGGATGAGGCGCTTGCCTGTTATCGCAAGGTGCTGGCAAGGCAGCCGCATCACGCGATGGCGCATTTCAACATCGGGACGTTGTTGCGGCGGCTTGGCCGTTTCGATGAAGCGCTTGCTGCGCTCAATAGCGCACTGGCCGCGGCCCCCAAGGAGGCTGATGTGCATGTCAACCTGGGCAGCGTGTATGAGGAAATGGGGCGACGCGAAGACGCAGTCGCGCACTACCGGCGGGCACTCGCGCTCAACCCGAGGCATACCCAAGCCCACAACAATCTGGGGCACATGTTGCATTCGCAAGGCCAGAACGAAGAGGCCGCGGCGTGTTTCAACCAGGCGCTGGAGATCGACCCCGGCCACGCTGATGCCTGCATCAATCTCGGCAACGTGCGGGCAGAACAGGGACGCCACGCCGAGGCGCAAACCCTGTACGAGAAAGCGCTGCGTGCCGGTGCGCAGGGCTATGAGGCGCATTACAATCTCGGCAGCCTCTTCAGGCTGCAGGGCCGGCTGAAGGACGCGATCACGCACTACCGCGAAGCGCTGGCGCGGGCCCCCGGCCGTGCTGTCATTCACAATGATCTGGGCAGCGCGTACCGGCAGGCAGGCGATCTCGAGGCGGCAACGGCGTGCTACCGGAAAGCGATCGAAACGGATCCCGGCGATGCGCACGCCCGCTACAATCTCGCCGAGACGCTCAAGCTGCAGGGACGCCTCGACGAAGCCATGCGGTGGTACGAAGAAGCGCTCGCGATCAATCCCGATTTTATCCGCGCGCTGAGCGGCCTGATCCACATGCGGCAGCACGTATGCCAGTGGGAAGGCATCGAGGACCTGTGGGAGCGGCTACGGCGCGATATGCGGAGCACGCCAGATGCGGCGCGGGTGTCGCCGTTCAGCATCCTGTCGCTGCCGACAACCGCGGCAGAACAGCTTGCCTGCGCCAAGGCGTGGGTGCAACAGGAAGTCGCGCCGCTGGCCGCGGCTGCGGCCGGCCTGAGGTTCGATTTTTCAGGCCGACAGCGCCGGGAGCCGGGCAAACTGCGCATCGGTTATCTTTCCTGGGATTTTCACAAGCACGCAACCTCCTATCTGATTGCGGAGCTGTTTGAGTTGCATGATCGCGGCAGATTCGAGATTGTCGGCTACGACACCGGGCCGGATGACGGTAGCGCAATACGTGAACGGATCAAAAAAGCCTGTGACCACTTCGTCGTTCTGGCGGATGACTCGTTTATTGACGCGGCCGAGAGGATCTACCGCGATGGCGTCGATATCCTGGTGGATCTGAAAGGGTACACCCAGGGCGCGCGACCCGAGATCATGGCCTTGCGGCCCGCGCCGGTCCAGGTGAACTGGCTGGGCTATCCCGGTACCATGGGCGCCGATTTTATCGACTATATTATCGCGGATAATTTCATCATCCCGGATAAGTTCGAGCGTTTTTATAGTGAAACCGTGGTTCGCCTGCCGGATTGCTACCAGATCAACGATCGCCGGCGGGAGGTCAGCGAGCGCACACCAAGTCCGGAAGAATGCGGGCTACCTTCTGGCGGCTTCGTGTTCTGTTGTTTCAATCAGGCCTACAAGATTCTGCCGGAAGTTTTTGCGCTCTGGATGCGGCTCCTGCACGCGGTGCCGGGAAGTGTGCTGTGGCTGCTCGAGGCGAATCGCTGGGAGGCTGATAACTTGCGGCGCACGGCAGCCGCTAGCGGCATTGCCCCGGAGCGACTGGTCTTCGCGCCGCGCCGGCCGCTTCCGGATCATCTTGCCCGCTACCGTCTGGCAGACCTCGCCCTGGATACCTTCCCCTACACCTCTCACACCACCGCCAGCGATGCGCTCTGGATGGGATGCCCGCTGGTGACCTGTGCCGGGGAAACTTTTGCCTCGCGGGTCGCCGGCAGCATACTGATCAACGCCGGCCTGCGGGAACTGGTGATGGCATCGCTTGCAGAGTACGAGCGCCTGGCCATCGATCTGGCGACTGCCCCGGAAAAACTGCAAAACATACGCCGCCGGCTGCGCGAAGGCCGCGCTACCTGTCCGCTTTTCGATACCCCGCGCTTCACCAGGAATCTGGAAGCGGCCTACGAGAAGATGTTTGATGACTTCACCGGAAAAATTTGACATCGTCATTATCGGTTCCGGGCCCGGCGGCTATCGCGCGGCGGTGCTTGCCGCGCTGCGCGGGCTGAAGGTCGCCATCGTTGAAAAAGAAGAGTGGGGCGGGTGTTGCCTGAATCGCGGCTGCGTGCCCAAGAAAGCCTGGTATCACAGCGCGCGGCTGATCGCGGCAAGCGGCGATTTTGCCGCGCGCGGCATCCGGGGCGCCCTGCACGGCGATCTGCCCGGGGCCTGGCGGCATCAACGCCAGATCGTTATCAGCGTGCGCGAAAGCTATACCGATTATCTGCAGCGCCTCGGCGTCAAGGCGCTCTATGGTGCTGCGCGTTTCGCAGGCCGCGATACCATTGTCATTGGGGACGCAACTCGGGTCGTTGCCGCTCATGTGATCATCGCGACGGGATCGGAGCCTTTCGTTCCCGGCAATCTGCAACGCGCCCCGGGGCGTGTTCTGACCACCGATGATTTGTTCAACCTCGAGCCTCCCGCCGGAAAACGGGTGGCGGTTATCGGCTCGGGTGTGATCGGTACCGAGTTCGCGTTCATTCTCGGCATGCTGGGGCTCGAAGTCGTGTGGCTGATGCAGCAGGAACCGCTGTCGCGCAGCGCCTACAGCGTGCCGGCGCGCAAAGCCCTGCTCGGTGCATTGGCTGCTCACGGCATCCGGCCGCGCACCGCGAGCCGTGTCGTTGCGGCCGAGATCGGCGCCGGCGGCGTGGTTTTGACGCTGCCGGACGGCAGCCACGAAAAAGCCGACTGGGTGCTGCTGGGCACGGGACGCATACCGCACACCGCCGGGCTTGATCTCGCGGCGGCGGGCGTGGATGTCGAGGCTGGCGGATTCATCAAGGTCGACGATTACCAGCAGACCACCGCATCATCGATTTATGCGATCGGCGATGTCGCGAATCCGGCGATGACTTCCAATCATGCTCTGGCCGAAGCCGCGGTGGCGGTTGCCAATATTATCGCGGCGAAATCGCGCCGTCGCGATGACGACGCCATACCCGAAGTCATCTATTCCGCGCTGGAATTGGCGCGCATCGGCCTGAACGAAGACGGCGCGGAGGCAAAAGGATTCGAGCCGGCCACCGGTTTTACCACATTCGAAGCCAATCCGGCCGCGCTCGGCGAGGGCGACGCGCGCGGCTTCGTGCGCCTCGTCAGCGATATGGATTCCGGAAAGCTGCTGGGCGCCGAGATCGTGGGGCGCGATGCGGCCGAACTCATCCATCTGCTGGGACTCGATTTCGGCAGCGCCGACGCGCTCAAACGGCTGGCCGGCATGGCCTACAATCATCCGACACGCGCGGAAGAGATACTCAACGCCACCGAAACGCTGGCGGCGAAGTGGGGGCTTGAAGCCCGCATATTCGGCAGATAATGATGCGCCGCGGCACGGGCCGGGAATAAAAGAACGATACCGATGTTTACTCCTGTGAAGCACGCTGTTCAACCTCAAGGGAGAAGCATCATCAATGACCAGAAGCCTGGAGACACGACCGGCGACGGCGTCAACAAAGTGTGGCACGTGGTCAAACAGTAAGGCATAACGTTTGGAAAAGCTCGGTACGCAGGTTATCCCGCATATCCCCCGGTTGCGCCGCTATGCGCGGGCGCTGACCGGGGAGCGTGCCGCCGCAGATGACCTGGTGCAGGATACGCTGGAGCGTGCCTGCAACAAGTTCCACTTGTGGCGCCGCGGCAGCGACCTGCGTGCCTGGCTTTTTACCATCATGCATAACGTGTTCATCAATCAGGTACGAGGCCGTGCGGTACTGCCGACGGTCCCGCTCAATGACGAAATCCTGGAACTTCCCGCCCATGCGGCCCAGGTTGACCGGCTGGAAATCCGGGATCTCGATGCCGCGCTTGCCCGGCTTCCCGACGAGCAGAGAGAAGTATTGCTGCTGGTGGCGCTGGAGCAATTGTCGTACGAGGAAACGGCGAAAGCCTTGGGTATTCCGATCGGCACCGTCATGTCGCGCCTGTCGCGCGCGCGCGAGCGGCTGCGCTGCATCATGGCCGGCCTGCCTGAAGTCGCGACGCTGAAGGTGGTCAAATGAGCATGGTACTCATTACTGAAGCCGATTTTCACGCCTACGTGGACGGCGTATTGCCGGAGGCGCGCCGCGTCGAGGTCGAGACCTATCTTGCCGTACGGCCGCAGGAAGCCGAACGCGTTCAGGCCTACCGGCAACAGAACGAGGAACTGCATCGCTTGTTCGATCCGGTGCTCGACGAGCCCGTGCCGGAGCGCCTGCAGGCGCCGCCGCCCGTACGTTGGAGCTTGTTCCAGCCGCGTTATGCCGCCGTGGTCGCCTGGATAGTGTTGGGGGGCGTGATTGGCTGGCAACTGGGCAGCATGAAGCAGGCCGGACCCGCCGGCAACGCCGCATTTGCACGGCGGGCGGCGATAGCGCATGTCGTTTACAGCCCCGAAGTGCGGCATCCGGTCGAGGTGGGCGCCGATCAGGAGACGCATCTGGTTAACTGGCTGTCGAAGCGGCTGGGCGCCCAGCTCAAGGTTCCCCATCTCGGCAATCTCGGCTATACGCTGGTCGGCGGACGATTGTTGCCCGGCGACAACGGCCCGGTTGCGCAGTTCATGTACCAGGATGCGAAAGGACTGCGTCTTACGCTCTACGTCCGCGCCAACGAGAAGGATACCCGCGAAACCGCTTTCCGCTTTGCGCAGGAAAACAACGTCAGTGTATTTTACTGGCTCGACGGCCGGCTGGGCTATGCCTTGTCGGCTGAGACTGACAAGGCGGAACTGCTGCGCGTGGCGACCGCGGTGTATCGCCAGCTCAATCCCTGATATAGCGTACTTCGGTCCAGGGTTAAGAGGTGAGCGGTAAGCCGTGAGCGGTAAGACCAACCGATCGCACTGCTCACGGCTTACCGCTTACGGTTCACCGCGCCAGTCGATAGCGGCGCATCGCAACAAATTGATTGTATTGAATAATTATATTGTTCGTGCGGGCGTGGCGACAGCGGACGCCGGGTATTGACACCAGCGGGCGGGGACCGGATGCGATGCCGGATCAATTACAACGGATACAGTACAAAATAACAGGGGCCGGTTTCCCGGCCCCTGTTTAACTACAACTACTTCTTCTTGGCTGCTTTCTTCTTAGCTACTTTTTTCTTTGCTTTTTTCTTCGCTGCCATCTTAGTCTCCTTTAGAGTTAACTTAGGCATCGTTTAAGTGCGGCGTTTGATCCGCACCACCATCACACAACTTCAACAACTCACATTGCTGCTTTGTCGTTTTTCCGGACAAGTCCGGAAAAGTTGTGCTTGGTGCGCCAATTCTAATCCACAGTGAAAAAAAAATGCAACACATTTGTAAACTTTTTTTGACGATGGAATATTGCGTGTGTGTTTGTTGCAACAGGTCCGTGAGCGGTGAACAGTGAGCAGTGAGCGGAAAAAACGGCAGGCGAGAGCAGATGTACCTCGCTTTTGACGTTCCTTGCTTGCTGCTCACCGCTTGCCGCTTACGGCAGCAGTATTTCGTGCGCCATCAGTTCGTCTACGGTTTCTCGTTTCCGGATCACATGTGACATAGTACCGTCGATCATGATCTCGGCAGCGCGCGGGCGGGTGTTGTAATTCGAACTCATGCTCATGCCATAAGCGCCCGCCGACATGATGGCGAGCAGATCGCCCTCGCGCAGCGCCAGCCGCCGGCCATGCGCCAGGAAGTCACCGCTCTCGCACACCGGCCCGACGATTTCATATTCATCTCCGCCGTCCGTGCCACCCCCGCCGGTGGTAACGGGCAGCACCGCATGCCAGCCCTCGTACAGGGCCGGACGTATCAGATCGTTCATTGCCGCATCGACGATGGCGAAGTTCTTTTCCTCCCCGTGCTTCAGGTACTCGACGCGGGTGAGCAGGATGCCGGCGTTGCCGACCAGAGAGCGGCCCGGCTCGAACAGCAGTTTCTGGGGGCGTTTGCCGATGAGGCCGATCAGGGTGCGCGCATAGTCGCCGATCGCCGGCGGCGTTTCGTCCCGATAGCAAATTCCGAGCCCGCCGCCCAGATCGAGGTGCGAAATCGCGATACTTTCCCGCTGCAAGCGGTCGAGCAGATCAAGCACCTTCTCGAGCGCGGCGGCAAACGGCGCGATTTCCGTCAGTTGCGACCCGATATGGCAGTCGATGCCCTCGATTCTGAGGTGCGGCAGTTCACGCGCCCGGCGATAGAGCTCGAATGCATCGCGGTAGGCGACGCCGAACTTGTTCTGCTTGAGGCCAGTGGCAATATAGGGGTGGGTTTTGGCGTCGACATCGGGATTGACCCGCAGGCTGACCGGAGCCGACTTGCCGAGTTCGCCCGCAATGCGGTCAAGCCGGATGAGTTCGCTTTCGGACTCGACGTTGAAGCACAGGATATCGGCGGCAAGCGCGCGGCGTATTTCATGCGCCGATTTCCCCACCCCCGAAAACACGATTTTGCGCGGGTCGCCGCCGGCTGCGAGCACGCGCTGCAACTCGCCGCCCGAAACGATATCAAAGCCGCTGCCCAGCCGCGCGAACAGGTTGAGGATGGCGAGATTGGAATTGGCTTTTACCGCGTAACACACGAGGTGATCGCGGGCCTTGAATGCCGAGTCAAATGCGCGCCAGGCGTCGGTCAGCGCCGAGCGTGAGTAAACGAAGCAGGGCGTGCCATGCTCGTCAGCGATGCGGCCGAGCGGGACGGCTTCGGCGTTCAGTTCGCTGTTTTTATAGCCGAAATACGTCACTGGCTGGCAGGCCCCTGCATTCCGGCCTTCTGGGGGTCCTGCTGGGGTGCCGGCGCAGGCTGGGCGGACTGGGTTTCAGGTTTTGGTTTAGGCGGATAGAGCGGCCCTTTGAAACCGCATGCGCCAAGCAGGGCGGCAAAGAGGAAAGACATGACGATGCGCATGATGTGCGGGGCCGGGACGGAAATGACGTCAAATATTAGCACAGCCGGCGCTAGGAGTTTGCCGGACCTGGCCCCGGCAAACTCCTAAAATGAAAAGCGTCAAAGAGCGGGGTGAAAAGAACGCCATACAAATCCGGCGAATGGAGCCAAGTCCGGCAGGCTGCTAAGCCAGCAGGTAGCGATGGCCTTCGGTTTTGATCTCGGCTCTGCGTGCCACGTAATCCGGAATGATGCGCGCGACGGTCTTCCAGAAGCGCGGTGAATGGTTCATTTGCACGAGATGCGCGAGCTCGTGGACCACCACGTAGTCGACGAGGCGCAGCGGCATCTGGATCAAACGCCAGTTGAGATGAATCCGGCCATCGATGTGACAGCTGCCCCAGCGCGTTCTGGCGTTGGAGAGGCGGATTTCCGGTTCGGTAACCTCAAGCAGGGGATGGAAGTGCGTGATTCTCTGGTGAAAACATTGCAGCGCTTCCCGCCGCAGCCAATCCGTGACCTTCTTTTTCATCTTGTCCGCGTTCTGCGCCCAGGCCGAACTGGCGATAAACCGGGTGCCATCGACACGAATTTCGCGCTGATCCGGCGCCAGCGTAAGCCGCAGCGGCTGTCCGAGCAGCATCAGCGTCTCTCCGTCCTGCCATAGTCGGGGCGGCGGGCGGTGCTCCTGCCATGCGGCAAGCTTTCCGAGCACCCAGGCATCGTGTTTGCGCAGCAGGGCCTCGATCGCGCGCTGGCTGGCCTGCCACGGCGCGCCGACGCGCAAACCGTGTTCGTCTATGGTGAGCGAGATCGAGCTGCGCCGCCGGCTGCGCTTGACCGTGTAGCTCACCAGTTTGCCGCCCAAACAGGCCTGCCCCTGCGATGGCAATGACGCTTCGCTTTGCCGAAGCTCCAAAGGCAGATCGAGTTGCGCGGTTTCAGGACTGGCCATGGGTGCTGATCCGCTGCATTTCGGATTCGATCCAGTTCTCGACCTGCTCATTGAGTTGCCCGGCGCTCAGATTTTGCGGAGAGATCGGCGCGCCGATGCTGACCGTGATCAGCCCGGGATGCTTCAGGAAGGCGTTGCGCCGCCAGAATTCTCCCGCATTGTGCGCGACCGGCACTACCGGGGCCCCGGTCTGCACCGCCAGCCAGGCGCCGCCTTGGTGGTATTTGCCGCGCTTGCCGGGCGCAATGCGCGTGCCTTCCGGGAACATTACGATCGAGAAGCCCTGCTTGAGCCGCTCGCGGCCCTGGTCGAACATCTGTTTCAATGCACGTGTCCCGGCACGGCGGTCGATGGCGATCGGCGAGAGCATCGCCAGTCCCCAGCCGAAGAACGGCACCCACAACAGCTCGCGCTTGAGCACCCAGACCTGCGGCGGAAAGATGACCTGATAGGCGAGGGTTTCCCACGCCGACTGGTGCTTGGACAGGATGATGCAGGGTTCGCCCGGAATATGCCCGCTGCCGATGACGCGATAGCGTATGCCGCAGAGAATGCGCACCGCGGCGATATTGATCCGCGCCCACCAGGAAATGATGTGGTAGCGGGTCAGCGGTGCGAACGGAAAGCTGGCAAGCGCGATGACGGTGAAAATCGGGGTGACGACGATCTGGAACAGCGCAAACAGGCAGGATCGCAGCAGGATGCCGAGGTTCATTGAATGATGGCTTTAGCCGCCTCGGCCAAGTCGGCAAAAACGCGGGTGCCGGCCGGCAGCTTGTCCTCGTCCCGGGTTTTTATGCCCTTGCCGGTCAGGACCAGGATCGGCTGGGCGCCGACGGCAGCCGAAACCTCCAGGTCGCGCAGCGCATCGCCAATGCTCGGCACGTCTTTCAGGCTGACTTTGAAACGGCGCGCGATTTCCTCGAACAAGCCGGGTTTGGGTTTGCGGCAGTTGCAGCCGGCATCCTGCGCGTGCGGGCAGAAAAATATGGCGTCGACTCGTCCGCCGACTACCCCGAGCGCGCGGTGCATCTTGTCATGGATGGCGTTGAGCGTCGCCATCTCGAACAGGCCGCGGCCCACCCCCGACTGGTTGGTGGCGATCACCACTTGATAACCGGCCTGGTTGAGGAGGGCGATCGCCTCCAGGCTGCCGGGAATCGGTTTCCATTCCTCCGGGCTTTTGATGTACGACGCGCTGTCGTAATTGATGACACCGTCGCGGTCGAGGATGATGAGTTTCATCGGGGCGTGAGGAGTGAGGGGCGAGGGGTGAGGAGTAAAAACCACATGGCGGGTTTCATGCGGCGAGCTTCGAAATGTCGGCCACGCGGTTCATCTCCTTGCGAAGGTCGGCGAGCAGCGCGAGGCGGTTTTGCCGTAACTTGGGATCATCCACCATGACCATGACGGAATCAAAGAAAGAGTCCACCGGCGACTTCAGGACTGCGAACGACTTCAAGTAACCCGTGAAGTCACCTTGCTTGAAAAGCAAAGTGGCCTGCTTGGACGTTGCCCTGAGCGCGTCAAAGAGCACCTGCTCTGCGGGTTCCCGCAACATGCCGGCTTCGGCGTTTATGAAGGATTCGCCCTTGGCTTTCGCCTGCTTGAGGATATTCACCACGCGCTTGTTTGCCGCTGCGAGGCTCTCTGCTTCCGGCAGTGCGGCAAAGGCTCGTACCGCAGCCAGTTGGCGCGGGATCACATCGAGTCGTGCGGGGCGCATACAGAGCACGGCTTCCACTTCGTTGGCACTGTACCCGCCGTCGCGAAGGTAACCGCACAGGCGCTCTAAAATAAAAGTTTCGAGATCCGTATGGGCGTCACCGAGCATTTTCGGCGGAAATACAGAAAAAGCCATGTTAACAAGATCGAAGAGCGATGCCGACAAATCACCTTCAATCAAAATTCGGAGCAACCCCAGCGCGTGGCGGCGCAAGGCCAACGGATCCTTGTCTCCTGTCGGTTGTTGACCGATCCCAAACATTCCGGCAAGGGTTTCCAGCTTGTCGGCCAGCGCGAGTGCAGTGGCGACATCGTTGCCGGGCAGCGCATCGCCGGCAAAGCGCGGACGGTAGTGCTGTTCGATGGCGTCCGCCACGCGCGGGTCTTCGCCATCGGCGAGCGCATAGTAGCGCCCCATGGTTCCCTGCAACTCGGGGAATTCACCGACCATGTGGGTGACGAGATCGGCTTTGGCAAGCAGGGCCGCGCGGCCGGCGAGCGCCGGATCGGCGCCGATTTTCAGCGCAATCGCCTGCGCCAACGCGCGCACGCGCTCGACACGGTCGAGTTGCGTGCCGAGCTTGTTGTGGTAGACGATGGCGCCGAGTCGCGGCACACGGTCGGCAAGCCTGGTTTTCTTGTCGGTCTCGAAGAAAAAGCGTGCGTCCGCCAGGCGCGGCCTGATCACGCGCTGATTGCCCTCGATAATGTTCTTCGGGTCCTCGAGCTTCATGTTGCTGACGATGAGGAAGCGGTTGACCAGCTTTCCCGCGGCATCGAACAGCGGGAAATACTTCTGGTTCTGCCGCATGGTGAGGATCAGGCATTCCTGCGGCACGGCGAG
>CAYIRZ010000066.1:0-11110 GCA_964365845.1 uncultured Streptomycetaceae bacterium | reverse complement strand
TTAGTTTTTTCATTTTAGGAGTTTGTCGGGGCTAAGTCCGACAAACTCCTAGGCAAGGGAGTGCAATGAAACCAGAAGAAGTCGCAGCTTACCTGCAACAGCATCCTGAATTCTTCGAGCAGTATGCCGACATGCTGGCGGAGATCTACATCCCGCATCCGCACGGCGGCCGCGCCATCCCGATCAGCGAACGCCAGATTCTGACGCTACGCGAGAAAAGCAAGCAACTCGAGAACAAGTTGCGCGAGATCATCCAGTTCGGCGAGGAGAACGATGCGATCGGCGAGAAAATGCATCGCATCACGCTGGCGCTGCTGGGCGCGCGCGACATCCAGTCGGTGCTGAACGCGGTTACGTTCAACCTGCGCGAGGATTTCGCGATCCCGCATGTCGTGCTGCGCGTCTGGCGCGGCGACGACCATGCCGGCCGGGCGGAGTTCGCTCCGGTGAGCGACGCCACGCGCGAATTCGCGGCGAGTCTCTCCCATCCGTATTGCTGCAGCCGTGTGATGGTCGACACCACGGGGCTGTTCGGCGAAGCGGCGCCCCATTTGCGCTCGTTTGCCTACGTGCCGCTGCGAGGTGGCGAGGTTTTCGGTTTGCTGGCACTGGCGAGCGAGGACCCGCAGCGCTTCTACCCCGAAATGGGCACCCTGTACCTGACGCGCCTTGGAGAAATAGCTGCCGCGGCGCTGTTGAGGCATCTTGGTGGGGCGTGAAAACTTCTTTCTTAAGCAGCCTGTCGCGGTAGCCTTCATCAGAAGTCCATCCGGTGTCGTTACGCACAACCTCAAACAGATCAGTCCGACAGGCTGCTAGCGCCGCGCAAAAATATCTGCGCGACTATCTCGCTCATCTCACCCACGAGCGCCGCCTGTCGGCCCATACCGCAACCAACTACGCGCGCGACATCGCAACGCTGATCGAACTCGCCGGCGATTCGACGCTCGACCAACTGCAGATACATCAGATCCGGCGTTTCGTCGCGCAGCTGCACGCGCGCGGGCTCAACGGCCGGTCGCTCGCGCGCATGCTTTCGGCGTGGCGCGGTTTCTATCGGTATCTCGCGCGCGACCACGGATTCGAGGTCAATCCCTGCCTCGGCATGCGCCCGCCCAAGTCGGCCAAAGCACTGCCGCACGCGCTCTCACCCGACGAAGCGGGCCGCCTGATGGAAATCGGGGGTGACGACGCGCTCGCGGTGCGCGACAAGGCGATGCTCGAACTGTTCTATTCCTCCGGCCTGCGCTTGTCTGAATTGACCGGGCTCGCGCCGGCCGACGTCGACTACAGCGACGCCACGGTGCGCGTCACCGGCAAAGGCAACAAGACGCGCATCATCCCCGTCGGCAGCCATGCGCTCGCCGCGCTCAAAGCGTGGCTGGCCCAGCGCAGCCAGATCGGTGGACTGGATGACCAGGCGTTGTTCGTGAGCAAAAACGGCAGGCGTCTCGGCCCGCGCGCCGTGCAGTTGCGCCTGAAACACTGGGCCATGAAACTGGGTCTGAGCAGCAAGGTTCATCCGCACATGCTGCGGCATTCGTTCGCGTCGCACGTGCTGCAGTCGAGCGGCGACCTGCGCGCGGTGCAGGACATGCTGGGGCATGCGAGTATTTCGACGACGCAGGTGTATACGCAGCTCGACTTCCAGCATCTAGCGAAGGTCTACGATGCGGCGCATCCGCGGGCCAAAAGGAAGGAGAGGCGTGAGCCGTAAGCGGTAAGCGGAAGCAATAGGTCGGGTTTGACTGCTCACTGCTCACTGCTCACGATTCATTCTTTTCAATACCTTCTTTCCAACACCCCCTTGAGGGGTGCGCTTGACGGGTACGCTGGAAACAGACGCGGTATCATCAGTGGCATGGCAACCCCGCAGACTGGCAGCTCACGCGCCTTAGCATCCAACATATCACCGGATGCCGCCAGCGCGCTGTCTGAAAAAATCCGCGCGCATCTCGAACTCAGGCGCGACCAGTTGTGCCGCGAGATCGGCGATTGCCCGCCGCCCCGCCCGGCCTGTGATGTGCACTTCAACCGGCTATTGGAGGAACGCTCGCTGGTGTTTCAGGAGCTTACGCGGCTCGACGCCTTGCTTGGCGCAAATCTCTCACGCGGGCAGCTTGCCGCGCGGCTCAGGGAATTTGTCAGCGCTTCGCCGGCCATCGATGAAGCTGCCATGCTTGGGCTCGTAAAATCGCGCAAGAAATAAGTAGGGTCAGTGTAACTTTTCCGTCAGTTGAAATGCTCGCTTGATTGAAGTATTACGCTGATTAATTTATCTTTGGTAATGCGAAATTCGCTCGTGCCCATCTTCGGCTGGCTTTTCATCGTAATCGTGCTGCTGGCATTGCTGGCCGTTGTGGCCGGGCAGTTGGGCTTGTTGCAACGCACGCCGCCAACCGATCTGGGCGCGCGTGACGGCAGGCTGAAGCCGCCATCCATGACCGAAAACAGCGTGACCAGCCAGGCCGCGCTTTATCCCGATCACCCGCAACGCAACTACGCCGACATTGCGCCGCTTGCAGTGAAGGGTGACGGTCCGGCCACGCTGGCCAGGATCAAGGCTATCGTGGAGAGCATGAGCGGTGCCAAGGTGGTGAAAAGCGATCCCGATTACCTGTATGCACAGTTCGCCACCCAGTTCATGAAGTTCGTGGACGATGTGGAGTTCTGGTTCGATCCGGCGAGCAGCGTGATTCAGGTCCGCTCCGCCTCCCGCGTGGGCCGCAGGGACTTCGGTGTCAATCGCAAGCGCATCGAGGCGGTACGGGTGGAATTGGCAGCAACCAAATAACCGCGCGCTGAGGCAGCGTGCTGACCTGCCCGGCTGAGTTACACTGGTACGAAGCTACGGGAATCCGATGGCAAGGAAAGTGCCTACGTTTTCACAACACCAGACCAGTTGGTTGTCGATTTCCAAGATGATATTGCGAGGTGAAACCATGAAAATCGTGACTCTTGATGTGCGCCCGCCCGCCGATTCGATGGCCGACTTCGTGCGGGTCTGGAAGACTGGCAAACCCGAAAGGTCAGCCCGTATTAGTTTCGCCACTCCGGAGTTGCTCTGGCAGGTGCTGACGGCCAAGCGATGGGAGTTGCTCAAGGCATTGTGCGGGGTCGGTCCTGTGTCGATCCGCGAGGCGTCGCGTCGCGTCGGGCGTGACGTGAAGGCAGTGCATGGAGATGTGACGGCGCTGCTGAACGCTGGCGTCCTCGATCGCGCAGCGAGCGGCGGCATCGTCTTTCCGTTCGATGCGGTGAAAGTAGAGTTCATGTTGCAGGCGGCATAGCTCTCTGTCCATAGCGGCCCGCCGTTCACCAAGACGTTAAACCGTCCTCAGGGTTGCCTTATGTATTTCGAGATCATCAGCGCAATCACCCATATCGAGACTTTCGCTGTTGGCTCTTCTATCCGGGAAATCGCGCGGCTGCGGAAGATCTATGGCCGTGGCCGGTGGCGCAAGCGTAAAGGAATTGCACGTATCCGACTCGGGGATGGTTCCGTTCACCTGGCTGAGTTACACTGGTACGAAGCTACGGGAATCGGACGCAAGGAATTCAAGATCAAATACCTGCCGGACTAACCTAATATGCGTTCCACAACCAGAAAGTTTGTCGTCTGCCTGAAAAATAAGGGCTATGAGGTGTCGCTGGAGCCGCGGAAGATCTATCAGGCTCTTCCGGACCCTGTGGCCGAGAAGCACCAGCTCCTCCGCGTTATCGACGAGTCTGGTGAAGACTACTTGTACCCGAAGAACTTCTTCGCCCCTCTTGATCTGCCGCAGCCTATCCGCAAGGCCGTTCTGGCGGCTGCCTGATCCTTTTCCGAGCGCTTGCTGTGGCGAGCGCTGTGCGAGCGTGGCGATACGACATTAACCTCATTTCTCTCTTCTGGTAGTTCCTTTGATTTTTCTTGGCGCCTTGGCGGTTCAATCCTGTCCTTGATCTTTTGGTGGTTCAATAGGTTTCCATGAAAAAACTCATCCTCAAACCCGGCCGCGAAAAATCGCTCAAGCGCAAACACCCGTGGGTGTTTTCCGGAGCCGTGGCGCGCATCGAAGGCGATCCGCAGATGGGCGACACCATCGAGGTGCGCTCGGCGGACGGTGAATTCCTCGCGGTGGCGGCGTACAGCCCGCATTCGCAGATCCGGGCGCGCGTCTGGGACTGGAAAGAACGCGTCATCGACGGCGCATTTTTTCGTGAGCGCATCGAATGGGCGGTGCGTTCGCGCGAAACGCTGGCGCACAGCGGAACGAGCGACGCGCGGCGCCTGATCTACGGCGAGTCCGACGGTTTGCCGGGGATCATTGCCGACCGTTACGGCGACACTGTGGTGGTGCAGCTCACCAGCGCCGGGGCCGAGCGCTGGCGCGATGAAATATCCGAATCATTACAACAAATTACTGGCGCCGTCTCGGTCTGGGAGCGGTCCGACGCCGAGGTGCGCCAGCTCGAAGGCTTGCCGCCGCGCACGGGCCTGTTGCGCGGAACTGCGCCTGCCGAGCCGCTTAGGGTCAGCGAGCACGGTCTGAGCTTCGAGGTTGGGCTCGAAAGCGGGCACAAGACCGGTTTTTATCTCGATCAGCGCGATAACCGGCTCAAGGTGCGCGCGCTCGCCGCAGGCCGCGATGCGCTCGACTGTTTTTGCTACAGCGGCGGCTTTGCGCTGAACATGCTGAAGGGCGGCGCGAAATCGGTGGCGGCCATCGACAGCTCGGCCGATGCCCTGGCGCAGGCGCAACGCAATGCCGAACTGAATAAACTGCCGCAGGCGGAATGGCTGGAGGCCGACGTGTTCCAGGCGTTGCGGCGCTTCCGCGACCAGCGGCGGGATTTCGATCTGATCGTGCTCGATCCGCCGAAATTCGCGCCGACCGTGTCTTATGTGGAGAAGGCGGCGCGCGCCTACAAGGACATCAACCTGCTCGCGTTCAAGCTGCTGCGGCCGGGCGGCGTGCTGGTGACGTTCTCCTGTTCCGGCGGCGTGTCGGCCGAGCTGTTCCAGAAAATCGTCGCCGGATCTGCGCTTGACGCAGGCGTCCAAGCGCAGATTATCGAACGGCTCGGTCCCGGAACCGACCATCCGGTCGCGCTCAATTTCCCGGAAGGCGAGTATCTGAAGGGGCTGGTCTGCCGCGTTAGCTTATGAACCAGGAAAGGCGATAGACGAGAGACGGCTTGGCGGGATGGCCGGTGTGTAAGCGAAAGCAGTTGTTACCCCTCTCTCCCCTCTCTCCTCTCTTTTCTCTCCCCTCCCGCCGCTGACCCTTGGGAAGCGGCGCGCGGCGGGACGAGATCGACGCCGCCCGGATGCCAGGGATGGCATTTGAGGATGCGCTTCACCGCCAGCCACGAGCCCTTGATCGCGCCATGCATCTCGATCGCCTCGTGCGCATAGCTCGAGCAAGTCGGATAGAAGCGGCATTGCGTGCCGAAGAACGGCGAGAGCAGCAGCTTGTAGCCTTTGATCAACGCCAGCAGCAGGGTTTTCATTGTTTAAGTATAGGGTAAAGCGCGCCGGTAAAGCGCGCCCGCTGCGCCGCCCGAAAACCGGTAGAATGCGCGCTGCAGGCTGATGACACTTTCGCATTCTTTACCAGGGCGGTTTTGTTTAAGGAGCTTGTTGGACTCAAGTCCGACAAGCTCCTAGTGAGGACAACGCGTGTTCGCAGTTAAAAATCTCCGGCATGCCTATAACGGACAGGACGTATTGCGCGTCGAGTCGTGGCAGGCTGAACAGGGCGCGCACTGGCTGCTGCTGGGCTCCTCGGGCAGCGGCAAGACCACGCTGCTGCATATACTCGCCGGGATACTGAAGCCGACTGCCGGGAGCGTCACCATCGCCGGGCAGGATCTCGGCGCACTGACGGCGGCCGGACTCGACCGTTTCCGCGGCCGGCATGTCGGCATCGTGCTGCAGCAGCTTCATCTGATAGCCAGCCTTACCGTGGTCAATAACCTGCTGCTGGCCCAGTATCTCGCCGCTCTGCCGCAGGACCGCAGCCGCGTGCGCGAGGTGCTCGCCAGTCTTGATCTCGCCGACAAGGGCGACGCCTATCCGCACGAACTGTCGCACGGCCAGGCGCAGCGCGTGGCCGTGGCGCGCGCAGTGATCAACCGCCCGCAGTTGCTGCTGGCCGATGAGCCGACCTCCAACCTCGACGATGCACGCTGCGCGCAGGCGCTCGATCTGCTCGAATCCCAGGCGCGCGCGTGCAATGCGACGCTGGTGATCGCGACCCACGATCAGCGCACCTGGGCGCGCATTTCCAATCACTACGCCATGCAGGGGGCCGCATGAATTTCGCGACCATCAGCCTGGGCTATCTGCGTGCGCGCGCCCTCAATACCGTGCTCAACATCGCATTGCTGGCGCTGGGCATCGCCACCATCACGCTGCTGCTGCTGGTGACGCATCAACTGGAGGAGCGCATGCAGCGCGACGCGCGCGGCATCGATCTCGTCGCCGGCGCCAAGGGCAGCCCGCTGCAGGTGATACTGTCGGCGATTTACCACCTCGACGTGCCGACCGGCAACATTCCGCTCAAGCAGGCGCAGGAAATCGCCAAGCACCGCATGGTGAAAAAGACCATTCCGCTGGCGCTGGGCGACAGCTACAAGGGCTTTCGCATCGTCGGCACCAACCACGATTACATCGCGCACTATGGCGCACGGCCCGCGAGTGGCAGGCTGTGGGGAAAGCCGATGGAAGCGGTGATCGGCGCCGAGGTCGCGCAACGCACCGGGCTTGCGGCCGGCGGCACCTTCACCGGCGCGCACGGCATCGCCGAGGCCGGGTCCGGACATGAAGAAGCGCCTTACGCCGTGGTGGGCGTCCTGGCGCCCAGTGGCAGCGTGCTCGACCGGCTGGTGCTGACCGGAGTGGAAAGCGTATGGGCGGTGCACGAAGAGCACCAGGGCGCGGACGCCAAGCCGCACATGGACGAGGAGGATCGCGAAATCACGGCGCTGCTGATCCAGTACGCGACGCCGCTCGCGGTGGCGATCCTGCCGCGCTATATCAACAACAACAGCGCGATGCAGGCGGCCTCGCCCGCTTATGAAACGGCGCGTCTGTTCAGCATCATCGGCGTCGGCGTGGACGTGCTGCGCGGTTTCGCGCTGGTGCTGATCCTGTCGGCGGGCCTCTCCGTGTTCATCGCGCTCTACAATGCGCTCAACGAGCGTCGTTACGATCTCGCGGTGATGCGCACGCTGGGCGCGAGCCGCGGCAAGCTGATGCGGTTGATGCTGTTCGAGGGCCTGCTGCTGGCGTTGGTCGGCGCTATCGCCGGTATAGTGCTGGGACATGTGCTGACCGAAGCGCTGGGCGGCATGTTGAAAGCGGCGCAGCAGGTGGCGGTGACCGGCTGGACCTGGGTGCCGGCGGAACTGTGGCTGATTGCGCTGGCGCTGGGCGTGGGCGTGGTCTCGGCCCTGCTTCCGGCATGGCGCGCCTACCGCACCGACATCGCGCGCACGCTGGCGCAGGGGTGAAGGTCAATGATGAATGATGAATGATGAATGATGAATGATGAGTGATGAGTGATGAGCGAAGGAGAGGGGCAAAATGAAACTGAACGTAATGGCAGTTATGGGTCTGGCTATGCTGTGTGGAGTTGCCGTTGCGGCCGAGAAAAAAGGACATGGCGCCGAGGAAGTCCGGGAGGACATCGCCGACCACCGTGCCATGGCCGAAGCGCATCTCAATGCCGCGAAGTGCCTGGAGGTGGGTAAATCCGAAAAGGAATGTCAGGCGCAGATCGCCAAGGACTGCAAAGGCCTCGGGATAGGCAAATACTGCGGGATGAAGCACAAGCATTAGGAGTTTGTCGGACTCAGCCCCGACAAACTCCTGGGAACTGCAGTAGAATCATGCCGTCTATGTTGTTGCAGGCAACGGCCAGGAGCTCACAATGAAATATAATTATTTGTTTTTAATAGCATTTTTGTTTTCCGCAGTGCCGGCTTGGGCATTCACCGGGGCTGGCGACAAGGGCCTGCCGGGCAAGGATGCGGCCGGTGATGCGCTGTTGCCGCCTTCGCCGTACATGGGCAAGCCGCTGCCGGAATTGAAGGGCGTGGTGTCGTGGAAGACGTTGGCGCAGGTCGAGGCGGTGCGGCAGAAGGACCGCTTCGTGCCGAAGTTTTCCGGCAACGTCACCGCGCTCGACAAGAAGGAAATCAGGCTGCAGGGCTTCATGATGCCGCTCGACATGGGCGAGAAACAGAAGCGTTTCATTCTCACCTCGCTGCCGCCGTCGTGCTCGTTCTGCCTTCCCGGCGGTCCCGACCAGCTGGTCGAGGTGCAGGCCAAGACTCCGGTCAAATACGGTTTCGAGCCCATCGTCGTCACCGGCAGGTTCGTGGTGCTGAAAGATGATGAGATGGGGCTGTATTACCGCCTGACCGATGCCGTCGTGGCGGGCCAGTAGCCTTTATCAAGTGGGGCAACGAACGCGTCGCGCAGCGTCCCCGCCAGCATGATGCCGTAGACTTACTCACCTCTGTTTCGCGCAGTTCCCCTGCTTTTCTTTGACATGGCTGAAGAAGTTGCGCCTGACTATCGCCGGCGCCCGCGGCATATGTTGATGATATGCCTGGCGCTGAGCCTCGCGCTGCATTTGTGGCTGCTGTTTGCGCTGCCTGGATTCATCCAGAACCACGAACCTCTGAAGGCGCAGGTTCTCGACGTCGTCTTGTTGCGGGAACCCGAGCCGCCCGTCCCTGCGATAACCCGTACCGAGGTTCCGCCCGAGCCGTCCGGGAAGCGTCCCCGCGATATTCCGGCCATCACGAAAACGCCTAATCCCCCGGAACAGATTGCAGAACCAGCCCGCAAGCCGGAGTCCGAGCCCATAAAGTCCGAGGCAATCGCCGTGACCGAGCTGCTGCCGGACTCATTTTCGCTCCCAGTCTTCCCCGCAAAACAGAATGAGGCGCGCCCGGCAACGCCACGCCAGACTGAAACGGTCCTCGCCGGTCGCGATACGGTTACTGCATCGCCACCCAGTTTCAATGCCGCCTATCTGCGCAATCCGCCGCCACCTTATCCGCTGGTGGCGCGCCGCAATGGGGAGCAGGGCACGGTCACGCTCAGGGTCCGGGTGACGCGGGAGGGCATTGCGGCGAGCGTTGCCATCGAGAAAACCAGCGGTTCCTTCCGTCTCGACAATGCCGCGCTGGACACGGTCAGGACATGGCGTTTCGTGCCCGCGCGTCAGGGCAGCCAGCCGGTGGAAGCCTGGGTGCTGGTGCCCATCGTGTTCAGGCTGGAACCTGTCTCATAAATCCCCGCGTTTCATTATGTTACGGGCTCTTAGAACGTCCTGAGCCGGCGCCGCGGTATAATTGTTTTTTGAATTCACGGTGGCAAGCGTCTGGCGGCGCGTGCCACCCCGCCTGAAATCAATCATTCCAACCTGAAATACTTTTCCCCATGGCCAGCGAAATCTTTCACGGTACGACCATTCTTTCGGTGCGGCGCGGCAAGCGTGTTGCGCTGGGCGGCGACGGCCAGGTCACGCTCGGCAATGTCGTGGTCAAGGCCAGCGCGCGCAAGGTGCGGCGCCTGTATCACGACAGGATACTCGCTGGTTTCGCTGGCGGCACGGCAGATGCCTTCACGCTGTTCGAGCGGTTCGAAGCCAAGCTCGAAAAGCACCAGGGCAATCTGCTGCGTTCCGCGGTGGAACTGGCCAAGGACTGGCGTACCGACCGCTTCCTGCGCCGGCTCGAAGCCATGCTTGTCGTGGCGGATCACGATAGTTCGATCATCATCACCGGCAACGGCGATGTGCTGGAACCCGAGCAGGGGCTGGCGGCGATCGGCAGCGGCGGCTCCTTCGCGCAGGCTGCGGCGCGCGCGCTGCTCGAGAATACCGATTTTCCGCCGGAAGAAATTATCAAGAAGGCGCTGACCATCGCCGGCGATCTGTGCATCTACACCAACCAGCAGCACGTGATTGAATTACTTGAGTAAGGAGTAAGGCGTGAGGTGCAAACCCCATGCTTTGATCGCTTCACTCCTCACTCCTAACGCCTCACCCCTCACGCATATGTCCCAAATGACCCCCCAGGAAATCGTCCATGAACTGGACAAGCACATCATCGGCCAGGATGACGCCAAGCGCGCGGTCGCGATTGCATTGAGAAACCGCTGGCGCAGGCAGCAGGTCGCCGAGCCGTTGCGCCAGGAGATCACGCCCAAGAACATCCTGATGATCGGGCCCACCGGCGTGGGCAAGACCGAAATCGCGCGCCGGCTGGCCAAGCTCGCCGATGCGCCGTTCATCAAGGTCGAAGCCACCAAGTTCACTGAAGTCGGGTATGTCGGCCGCGATGTCGACACCATCATCCGCGACCTGGCCGAGACTTCGATCAAGGACACGCGCGAGCAGGAAACGCGCAAGGTGCGCCATCAGGCCACGGACCTCGCCGAGGAACGCATCCTCGACGCGTTGCTGCCGCCGGCGCGCGAGGCCGGTTTTCAGTCTGCCGCGCCGGAAAGCGATAGTACGACGCGCCAGAAATTCCGCAAGAAGCTGCGGGAGGGCGAACTCGATGACAAGGAAATAGAGATCGAGGTTGCCGCGGTGCAGGCGCAGATGGAGATTTTTGCGCCTCCCGGCATGGAAGATCTGACTTCGCAGATCCAGGGCATGTTCCAGAATCTCGGGGCCAGCCGCAAGAAACTGCGCAAGCTGAAGATCAGGGAGGCGATGAAGCTCCTCGCCGAGGAGGAGGCGGCAAAACTCATTAATGACGAGGACCTGAAACTGCGCGCGATCGGCAATGTCGAGCAGAACGGCATCGTGTTCATCGACGAAATGGACAAGATCGCAAGCCGCTCCGAAGTATCCAGCGCCGACGTGTCGCGTCAGGGCGTGCAACGCGACCTGCTGCCGCTGGTTGAAGGCACGACCGTCTCGACCAAATACGGAATGATCAAGACCGACCACATTTTGTTTATCGCGAGCGGCGCGTTTCATTTCGCCAAGCCGTCGGATCTTATTCACGAACTGCAGGGGCGTTTCCCGTTCCGGGTCGAGTTGATGAGCCTGAGCGTTTCCGATTTCGAGCAGATACTCACCAACTCCGACGCCTG
>CAYIRZ010000065.1:2293-11209 GCA_964365845.1 uncultured Streptomycetaceae bacterium | reverse complement strand
TACTCGTGGAAAATATCCTTGGCCGGCCAGGTGCTCTGCCAGCGCATGCTGATCGGGCCGGCCTGCCCCTTGGCGATCATCGGGAAGCCCGCGATTGCGGTGCCAGCAGCAGCCGCCGTCGCGCCGGTCAGGAACTTACGACGCGACGAACTCGGTTTCGATTCGGCGGATTTTTCTTCGAGCGGTTTCTTGATCATTTTTTCCTCCTAAGACGTGGTTACGGGAAAACAACTAAACAGCCAATCAATGATACTGGGATTTGCACAGCAAAGCATTTGCCATATTTCTTTTATATACAGACAGGAGGGCTGGATTTCAGGATGTGCAATGCTTTTCTGCTTGTCGGTAATCGTATACCGGAGTACCTACAAAATCAAGTTTACAGTCTTTCAACTCATGCAGCCAAGTTAGCATTCAAGGCTTACAAAATACTTACGCAGATGGAAAACAGGAAACCTGCATAAACACAATGTTGCCCCGGCGTGCGCCATCTAAAGAGTGCTGCTCTGCAGCAAACGCATCAAAACCAGGGGATAACCAGCATGCTCCCCTGACACACGACACGACTTGCCCGCAATCAATGCGTGGATGGCGCCGGCGCGACTGCCGGCGGCGTGGTCGGGCCATTGGACTTATGCGGCTCGTTCGGGTGCCAGCCGAGGACCGCAACCAGGGCAAAAAAACCGATGACATAGGCCACCGCAACGTGCCAGCCGTGTCTGAGCCACAGACCGACCGACTTGGCTTCCGGATACATGTTCGACAGCGCGACCCCGGCCGAAGAACCGAACCATATCATCGAGCCCCCGAAACCTACCGCGTAAGCGAGAAAACCCCAGTCGTAGCCGCCCTGCTTCAGCGCCAGTGCGGTCAGCGGAATATTGTCAAATACCGCGGACACGAAACCGAGGCCGAGCGCAGTCGGCCATGACGCGGCCGGCAGTTTTTCGACCGGCATGAGCGTCGCGCTTAAGATCAATGACAACAGAAAGATGCTGCCTTTGACCGCGCCCGGCACCACCTTCCAGTCGGGCTTGCGCAACGGCACGGCAATCAGGATCGCCAGCCACACCGCCGCGCCGATGAACGGAAAGCGGTCGGAGATGTGCGTAAACTTCAGGTTAACGACGACATTGGTGACGATCGCGGCGATCAGGATCAGCGCAACGATTCCCACCCGGTGCCAATCGATCTTCACGCCGCGCGGCGGGTCCTTCACGATCGGCGAATGGCGGTGCTGCTGCAATGCCGCGGGAATGCCGAATATCACCATCGCAACCGATGCCGCAACATAGGCCTCGAATACATCGAGGGGACTGACGCCGTCGATCCACATCATCGTCGTGGTGGTATCGCCAATCACGCTCCCCGATCCGCCGGCGTTCGATGCCGCCACGATGGCGGCGAGATAACCGATATGCACTTTGTGCCTGAACACCGTCGCGGCAACCGTGCCGCCGATGATGGCCGCCGCGATATTATCGAGAAAACTCGACAGCACGAAAATCATCAACAGCAGCACGAAACCGCCTTTCCAGCCGTCGGGCAGAAACTTCGGCAGCACGGCCGGCACGTGGCTCTCCTCGAAATGCCTGGAGAGCAGCGCAAATCCCACCAGCAGCATGAACAGATTGGAAAGGATCACCCACTCATGGCCCATGTGCGCCACGAAACCACTGAAGCCGGGCCCGTATTTGAATCCGACCCCCAGGAACTTGTAGCCGAGAATGACGGCAAGACCCGTCAGCGCCACCTGCAGGGTGTAGTTATGAAACAACGCCACTCCCAGCAGCGTGAGCGCAAACAGGATGAAATCCACCGGTATGCCAAACAGCGCCGGCCCGTCTGCCGCGCCTGCCGGCGCCGCCATCGCCAGCCCGCTCACACCCAGGCCGACGGCAAACATTGCTGCAGCCGCCAAAAGATGCGCGATGGCGTACCCATCGCGCCGGTTTTCTGATTTTTTCACGCTCCCTCCCTTTTCTGCAGGCGCAATTCTAGCATTGGCGCCCGCGGGCGCGGCATTCGCATTACTCCAGGAGTTTGTCGAACTTGTGTTCGACAAACTCCTAATGTGTTCCGATGAATGGGGCCCAGTTCGACAGGCTGCTGGCTATTTCCGGGTCTTCTCGCGCGGCAGCGGAAAATCCGTCTCGGGGTTGCTTGGCCAACGGATATGCTCGGTGTGCAACCGCCCGTCGCGGACCGAAACCTTGCGGGTTTGCGTCTTGCCTTCATATGCCGCCGTGACCGAATAAGCGCCGGCGGGCAGTTTCGCCATGAAGAAGGGGCCGTCCGCGACATGCTCGACCATGGTTTTCCCGGCAGCGTTCTTGATCGTTACGCCCACGTCCGCCACATAGTTGCCCTCGACGAGCGTGAAGACCAGCTTGAGATTGAATTCCTTCTCGCGCGCCTTGAGACGTTCCTCCGAATCCATGCCGATACCGCCGCTGATGAACGACACGCCGTTCTGCGTGGCGGTTTTTTCCGGGGCCGTCTGCGCCATTGTGAGCGTCGCAAAAACCATCGCCGCCAACCCCAGCCATCGCATCTGTCGCATTGTTATTCTCCTTAATTGGATGAGCCGGACTTTTTCTGCGCCAACGCCAGAAACTGCGACAGCAAGTCCATCGGTACCGGGAATACGATGGTTGTACTCTTGTCGCCGGCGATGCTGCCCAGGGTCTGCAGGTAACGCAGTTGCATCGCCTCCGGCTGCCGCGCCAGCATCTGCGCCGCCTGTAACAGCTTTTCCGCCGCCTGCAGCTCGCCTTCGGCATGGATCACTTTGGCGCGCCGCGTCCGTTCCGCTTCCGCCTGCTGCGCGATCGCGCGCACCATCGAGACGTCGATATCGACATGCTTGATCTCCACGGTCGCGACTTTGATGCCCCAGGCGTCGGTCTGCGCGTCCAGGATTTGCTGGATGTCGAGGTTGAGCTTGTCGCGCTCGGCCAGCATCTCGTCGAGTTCGTGCTTGCCGAGCACGGCGCGCAGCGTGGTTTGCGCGAGCTGGCTGGTCGCCTCTAAAAAATTTTCCACCTGGATGATCGCCTTCTGCGGGTCGACGACGCGGAAATAGAGTACCGCATTGACCTTCACCGAAACGTTGTCGCGCGAAATCACATCCTGGCTCGGCACGTCCATCACCACCGTGCGCAAATCGACGCGCACCATCTGCTGGATCGCCGGGATGACCAGGATCAGCCCCGGTCCCTTGACCTTCCAGAAACGGCCGAGCATGAACACCACGCCGCGCTCGTATTCGCGCAGGATGCGGAACGACGCGATAACCAGGATCGCGAGCAGGAACAGAATGCCGCCGATGCCAAAATCCCATATCATGATGTGCCTCCATTATTGCGTTTCGTGCAAATGCATGAAAGTGCATTTGCACCTCGAACCTCCCTTCTCCCTTCCCTCATCCCTGACCCTTCTCCCGGAAGGAGAAGGGAAACAATTGTCTCCCCTCTCCTCTCGGGAGAGGGGCCGGGGGTGAGGGCTGGAAGGGCGGGGATGAGGGGTGAGCATCGTCACCCATTATTACGATGCTCAGCAGGTTGTTTCGACTCGGGCTCAACGTCCAGCGCGAGCCCCTCGATACGGGTGACGCGAACCTTTTGTCCCCGCGCCAGAGGCACACTGCTCACGATGTGCCAGTTTTCGCCGTGCACGCGCGCCCAGCCCTGCGTCTGTATGTCTTCGAGCACCACGCCCTGCGAGCCGATGATCTCCTCCCTGCCGCTGACTACCGGCCGCTGGCGCGCCTTGGCCGCCATCGTCACGATGAGAAACACGATGGCCGCGCTGACCAGAGCCAGCGTTATGGTGAACGACAGCGGCACCGCGTAATCGACGGCGCCGGGCTCGATCAGGATCACCGAACCGATCACCAGCGCGGCCGCGCCGCCAATACCGAGCGCGCCGAAGCTTGGCATAAACGCCTCGGCCACGATGAATGCGATGCCGAGGAGAATCAACCCGAGGCCGGCGTAATTGATTGGCAGCAACTGGAACGCATACAGCGCGAGCAGCAGGCAAATCCCCCCGACCACGCCCGGCGCCACGAAGCCCGGATTCATGAACTCGAAAATCAGGCCGTAGATCCCGATCATCATCAGAATCAGCGCAACGCCGGGATCGGCGATCACCGCGAGCAGCCGGCTGCGCCAATCGGGCTCGATGGCGATCAACTCGGCACCCTCGGTATGAAGCGTGCGTTCCACGCCCTGCACCGTGACCTTTCTGCCGTGCAATTGCCGGAGCAGGTCCTGGACGTCCTCTGCAATGACGTCGATCACCTTGAGTTTCCGCGCCTCGGCCGCCGACAGGCTCACCGCTTCGCGCACCGCGCGCTCGCCCCAGTCAGCGTTGCGGCCCCGCAGCTGCGCCAGGCTGCGAATGTAAGCGGCGGCATCGTGAACCTGCTTCTTCGCCAGGCTGCCTTGGGGTAGCGCTTCCGTCTTTGCTTCGCCGCCCTGTTTCCCGGTTCCGTTCTTTCCGCCATCACGCTTCTGTTCGCGCGGCGTATCCTTGTCCTTATCGCCACTGGGCATGATGCCGATCGGCACCGGCGTCGCCGCGCCGAGATTGGTCGCCGGCGCCATGGCTGCAACGTGGCTGGCATAGAGAATAAAAGTGCCGGCGCTGGCGGCGCGCGCCCCGCCGGGCGCGACAAACACCGCCACCGGCACCGGCGAGGAGAGTATCTCCTTGATCACCTTGCGCATCGCCGTATCGAGCCCTCCCGGCGTATCGATCCGCAGAATCACCAGCCCTGCCCCCTTTTCGGCGGCTTGGCGGATGCCGCGCACCATGTAATCGGCGGTCGCCGGACTCACTGCGCCTTCCAGCGTCAGCACCACGACCGGCGCCGGCGTCGCGGCATGGGGCGTGGCCCATAACGCAAGGCAACATAGCGCGCCCGCCCATCTCAGCATGCGTGGCACGGCATTACGCCCGGAAAAACCGAATATCCTCAAGGATTTCAATATGGCAATCCTGATATGCTAAACAAACCGTATCGCTGAATGTTGCGCCCCATCATGCGCCGGGTCAATTGATCGCAATGTCATCATCGGTCAGTAACCCGTCGCACTGCCGTCAGAAACTCGTCGAGAATGGCCGCGCCGTCCAGCAGGGATGCGTCGCTGGGGTCATGGAACTCCGGATGCCATTGCACACCGACTACATATCCGGGCCCGCGCCAGCGGATCGCTTCCACGATGTCGTCAGGCACCGAGAGCGCCTCGACCGCCAGGTCCTTGCCCAGATCTTTCACTGCCTGGTGATGAATGCTGTTGACGCGGGCGCTGCCCAGGCTCGGATAAAGCCTGGCCAGGCCGGAGCCGGCAACAAAAGCGATAGCATGGTAATGCTGATCGAAGGCATCGGGATCATGGTGCTCCAGCTCGTCGCCATGCTGGTGCAGGATATCCTGGTAAAGAGTACCGCCGAAGGCGACATTGATGAGCTGCAGTCCGCGGCAGACGCCGAGTACCGGTTTGCCGGCAGCCACGAATTCCTGCAGCAGATCCACCTCGTACATGTCGCGAATGCGGTCGCCATTCCACTGGGGTTTGAGCGGCGTTTCGCCGTAAGTCAACGGACTGACATCAGCCCCGCCCTGCAGCACCAAGCCATCGAGCGCCTCCACGTAATCCGCGATGCGGATGTTGCCGCGCCGCAACAGCCCCCCACCCTCGATCGACGGGATCATGAACACCAGCGCATTGGCCGTCATCAGCCAGTGCGCGATCGACTGCTCCAGATATTGCAGCGTCTTGCCCTTGAAACCCAGCTCCGGCGGCACCTCGCGCAGAAAGCGCGGCGATATTCCGATTTTCAGCGGTTGGGTCATGTTATGGGCTCCTGGCTTCGCGCCCCATCCACAAATCGCTCTGCATGCGCGCGACGTCGTTGAGAGAATTGTAGCGCTTATAGCTTTCGCGCAGCCAGCCGGCATCGCTGTAACCGGCCTCGATATCGACGGCTAGCCGCCCCAACGCAGCGCCATTGCCGAGTTCGGCGGCATGGCGCTCGACGAGTCGCAGCGTGTCGAGCACATCCTCGCGCAAGCCGATGTGCCGCTGGGTGTAGGCATCGACCAGATTGCTCCCGAGTCCGTAACGGCATGCCTGGAAACGGTTGTGATTGTAGAGAGAATAGACATCGCGCGACGGCGCATGCGGACGCTCGGTCAGCAGGTAGCGCGCCAGCGACTGCGCATAGGCCGCGAGCAGCGCGACACGCTCCACCGTGAGCGGGGTGTCGAATACCCGGATCTCGACCGTTCCGAATTCGGGTTTGGGCCGGATGTCCCAATAGAAGTCCTTCATGCTTTCGACAATGCCGAAGCCGCGCATCTTGTTGAAATACTCTATAAACCCGTTCCATGAGTGCACAAAGGGCGCGTGGCCTGACAGCGGAAAGGCGCTCACCGTATTGAGCCGCGAGGATTGATAGGACGTATCCTCGCCCTGCTGGAAGGGCGAGGAAGCGGACAACGCGATGAAATGCGGCACGTAACGCGACAGCATGTGAACCAGGTACAGCGCATCGTCCCCGTTGGGGCAGCCGATATGCACGTGCTGTCCGAAAATCGTGAATTGCTTGGCGAGGTAGCCGTAGAGATTCAATATCTGCTTGAAACGCTCGGTGGGATAGATACGCCGTTCGCTCCATTTGTGGAACGGGTGCGAACCGCCGCCGGCGATGCGCAGGTTGAGCCGCTCCGCCGCCTGCACCATCGCATCGCGAATCAGGCGCAGCTCGTCCAGCACCGAATCGTGGTTCCGGTGGACCGAACTGTTGATCTCGACCATGCTCTCCGTGATCTCCGGCTTGATCGCACCGGGGTGGTGGTTTTTTTCCAGCAAACCGATAAGGTCGGCCGCGTCGCGCGCCAGGTTGTAGTCGCGCGGGTTGAGAATCTGCAGCTCGAGCTCGACACCTATGGTAAATGGCGACGAAGGCTTGAATTCCATTTCACTGGCCGTCATTTTTCCGCCTCCTCAGCCGCTTCGCCGGCCTGTTTCAGCGCAAACTGCACGGCAAGCGGGCCTAGCAGTTCCAGGATCAGTACCGCAGACAGGACTATCGCCGCCAGCTTGGCGCCGAATTCCGGATAAAGGGTCGCCGTGCCCTGCACCATGGCCAGCGCCAGATTTGACATCGGCGTGAGCGCGATGCACAGCAGCCCGGCGCTGCCCGCGCGCACGCCGGAAAAATAAGTGAGGCTCATTACACCGATCGACTTGCCGGCGAAGCGCGCCAGAATATAAACCAGCGCCAGCGCGCCGCCGGCGGCGAATCCGGAGAGCTGCAGACTGGCCCCGCCGACCACGAACAGCACCACGAAGAACAACTGCCCGACGCGGCTGGTATCGACCGCCATCAGGTCGTGGCGCCGGTCGAGATTGCGCGCCATCACGCCATAGGCAAGCAATGCGAGCAGCACCGACAACTCCAGCATGCGCGCCACCCCGACCGTGACCACGACCAGCGCCAGCAAAAGCACGAAGTGGCGCTCCGCGTTTTTTCCAAGCCAGCGCGACAACAGCAGCGTCAGCATGCAGGCGACATGCCCCAGGATCAGCGAACCGGCCAGCATGTATACCGGATGCAGCGCCACCATGATCCATCCGGCCCGGTATTCATGATGGATCCCCGACAACAGCATGGCCATCAGCACGAAGGCGATCACGCTGTTGATCGCAACCAGGTTGAGCGCGCGCTCGGTGACCTGCCCTTCCGCGCGCAGTTCCTGGGCGACCAGCATCACCACCGCCGGCGAAGTGGAAACGCCGATCGCGGCGGCCACCGCAGCATACAACGGCTCGACGTTGAAATAAATCAGGGCGAAGCAGATGAACCCGAACGACAGCGCGCTTTCCAGCACGCCGGTGGCAAGCAGCCAGCGGTCTTTTCTGAGCCATCCGATATCGAGCCGGCGCCCGAGCTCGAACAGAACGAGGCCCAGCGCGATATCGACGAAAATCCATGACTCGCCGATCAATTTGTCATCGAGCAGTCCGAAGCCGCCCGAGCCCAGCAGCATGCCCATCAGCACGTAGCCGGTGATGCGGGGCAGATGAAGCACACGCTTGACGAGTTCGCCGCCGATCAGGCCGGCCAGCAGCAGCAATCCGAACAGCGCCAGCGGATTGGCGGGAAACGGCAGTTGCGGCAAAAATCCGAAATTCGTCATTTGCAGACCGCCTTTAGGAGTTTGTCGAACCCAAGTCCGACAAACTCCTGGCACCCTGATTTTTCAGGGCGTGAGAATAATGTGTACGCGGTACGGGCCGTGCGCGCCGAGGGTCACGGTCTGTTCGATATCGGCAGTGCGCGAAGGGCCGGAAATGAAAGTGACCGCGCGCGGCATCATTCCCGTTTCCGCGCGCAGCAGTTGCCACGCGTCTTCCATGCCGTGCACGATGCGCGAACGGCTCACTACCGCGATATGGGTTTCCGGCAGCAGGCTCACCGCGGCCGGCGTGCGCGGGCCCGACGTCATCATCAGCGTGCCGGTCTCGGCGATGGCGCAGAACGCGCCGGTAATGCCCACCAAGTCGTCGCCGCGCGCATTGCGAGCCGCGACACCGATCCCGTTACCCGTCCAGTCAAGCCCGGCAAACTCCGGCCAGCACACGGCCTGCAGCGGCAGATTATTTTCGCGCAGGTACCTGGCAGCCGACGCCGGTATTTCGCTTTTCGCCCCGACCTCGTCCCAGGTGCTGGCGAGGCTCAGGACGCGCTCACGGAAACGCGCTGTCAATTCCCAGTCGGAGCGGGGTCGCGGACCCTGCGGATGCGCCTGGATGTACGCGCGCACCGCTTCGCGCTCGGCATCGTCCGGCGCGCCGCTTCGGCCCTGCGCGGCGCGGATGCGCGCCAGAATGTTGTCACGGG
>CAYIRZ010000065.1:0-2193 GCA_964365845.1 uncultured Streptomycetaceae bacterium | reverse complement strand
TCACCCAAGAGTGGGCATGTTGAGGCCGGGTGCTGCGACGTCGCCGGACGGCCAGCGCGTGGTCACGACTTTGGTGCGGGTATAGAAACAGACGCCTTCCATGCCGTGCACGTGCAGGTCGCCGAACAGCGAATTCTTCCAGCCGCCGAAAGAGAAAAACGCCATCGGCACTGGAATCGGCACGTTGACGCCGATCATCCCCACCTCGATCTCGTTCTGGAAGCGGCGCGCCGCCCCGCCGGAACGCGTGAAAATCGCCGTGCCGTTGCCGTAAGGATTGCTGTTGACGAGCTTGATCGCCTCATCGAATGTATTCACGCGCAACACCACCAGCACCGGTCCGAAGATCTCGTCGCGGTAAATCGTCATTTCGGGCTTGACGTGATCGAACAGGGTCGGCCCGATGAAAAAACCGTCGCCGTGCTTGAAGCCGCGGCCGTCGAGCACGAGTTTGGCGCCCTCCTTCTCGCCGGCGTCCACGTAACCCTTGACGCGGTCGCGATGCGCGCGGGTGATGAGCGGCCCCATCTCGATGCCGTGCTGGTCACCCGGCCCGATCGGCAGTTTCGCCGCTTTCTGCCGGATCTTTTCCACCAGCGCGTCGCCCGCGTCCCCTACCGCCACCACCGCCGAGATCGCCATGCAGCGCTCGCCGGCGGAACCGTAACCAGCGCCGATCAGGGCGTCCGCCGTGAAATCGAGATCGGCATCGGGCAGCACCACGGCGTGATTCTTGGCTCCGCCCAGCGCCTGCACACGCTTGCCGTGCCGCGCCGCGGTCTCATACACGTACTTCGCGATAGGCGTCGAGCCCACGAACGACACCGCCTTGATGTCGGAGTGCGTGAGAATCGCGTCCACCGCTTCCTTGTCACCGTGCACGACATTGAACACGCCGTCCGGCAATCCCGCTTCCTTGAACAGTTCCGCCATGCGCATCGACGCTGACGGTACTTTCTCCGACGGCTTGAGCACGAAGGTGTTGCCGCAGGCGATCGCCACCGGGAACATCCACAGCGGCACCATCACCGGGAAATTGAACGGCGTGATCCCGGCGCAGACGCCGATCGGCTGCAGCATCGAATGGCAGTCGATGCCGCGCCCGACGTCCTCGGCGTGCTCGCCCTTGAGCAGATGCGGCACGCCGCTCGCGAACTCGACCACCTCGATGCCCCGCTGCAGCGAACCCGCGGCATCGGCGAGCGTCTTGCCGTGCTCCTCGGTGATGAGACGCGTGAAATCATGGCGATGCGCCTCGAGCAGTTCGCGGAAGCGCGTCAGAATGCGCGCCCGGCGGATCGACGGTGTTGCGCGCCACTCCGGAAACGCGTTCTTCGCCGCGGCAACCGCAGCGTCTATGTCGGCACTATTGCACAAGGGCACACGGCGCACCCTCGCCCCGCTCGCCGGATTGGTTACTTCGCCCAAGCGCTTGCTGGTGGCTGCCTGCGTCTTGCCGTTGATCCACAGCGCAACGGTTTCAGCGTTTTGTATGTCCGCTGGTTTGTTCATCGTCATCTCCTAACAATCAATAGACAGGATTTACAGGATTAGACAAGATTAACAGGACTCAGGCGTAACCCTTGACTATCAATTTGGCCGGAAATGAAACATATCCTGTAAATCCTGAAAAATCCTGTAAATCCTGTCAATTACTTTGCGGTTCAGCTTTTACGCATTTGCTGCCTGTACATTTCCCGAAAAGTTTTGCCCTGCGGCGCCGGCATGTCGCGCCCGCCGGTCCAGCCGCTGCCGAAGGGTAGATGGTGTATCAGTTTACCGGCGCCGCCCATACGCGCAAGCACGCGCGCGCCGATTTTAGACATCATCGCATACAGCGCCGGCTGTCGCGCAATCCAGCCCCACAGCATCAGGCCCAGCTTTTCCGGCCACGGCTTCAATCCGCGCTCGAATTGTTTCTCGCGCAGTTTGCGCATGAGATCAGGCAGCGGAATCTTGACCGGGCATACCACGCCGCACTGGTTGCACAGCGTCGACGCGTTGGGCAGATCGAGCGCGTTTTCGATGCCGACATAGACCGGCGTGAGAATCGAGCCCATCGGCCCCGGATAGACCCAGCCGTAAGCATGGCCGCCGACGTTTTGGTACACCGGGCAGTGATTCATGCACGCGCCGCAGCGAATGCAGCGCAGCATGGCTTGCATGTCGCTGCCGATGAGCTTGGTGCGGCCG
>CAYIRZ010000064.1:0-11244 GCA_964365845.1 uncultured Streptomycetaceae bacterium | reverse complement strand
GATCCCGGCGATCAGGTGCTGGTGTCCGATCCGGGCTATCCCTGCAACCGTCATTTCGTGCGCCTGATGGAAGGCGAGCCGGTCGGCGTTGCGGTCGGCGCCGACAGCCATTACCAGTTGAATCCGGAACTGATCGCGCAGCACTGGGGCGCCCGCGCCGTCGCGGCGCTCGTCGCCTCGCCTTCCAATCCGACCGGCACGCTGATTCCCGCGGAACAGCTCAAGGCGATGGCGGAGTTCGCGGACCGGCGCGGCGGGACGCTGATCGTGGACGAGATCTACCACGGGCTGGTTTACGATGGCGACGTCACGACGGCGCTGGCGATTTCAGAAAATGTGTTTGTAATCAATAGCTTTTCGAAATACTTCAATATGACCGGCTGGCGCCTCGGCTGGATGGTCGCGCCCGCGGCCTACGTGCGCGAAATCGACAAGCTGGCGCAGAACATTTATCTGGCCGCGCCCACGCCTTCGCAATACGCGGCGCTCGCGGCCTTCGAGCCGGAAACGCTGGCGATACTCGAAGCGCGCCGGCGGGAATTCAGCGCGCGGCGCGATTATCTGGTGCCGGCGCTGCGCAAACTCGGCTTCGATATTCCGCACACGCCGCAGGGCGCGTTCTATATCTACGCCGGCTGCGGCGCGTTGACCGCAGACAGCTACGCTTTCGCGTATGACTTGCTGGAAAAAGCGGGCGTTGCGATCACGCCAGGCATCGATTTCGGAAACAACGCGCCGGAGCGCCATGTGCGCTTCGCCTATACACGCCCCGTCGAGCAGCTGGCGGAAGGCGTCGCGCGCATTGCGGCCTATCTCGGCCGCTGATAAAAGCATGAACGCATCCCGTCCGTCGCGTTCATGCGTTTACAATAGCGGTTTATAAGGAAAAAGCAGGATGGCGGCGGAAAACAATACCGTCGCGGTCATCGGCGGCGGTACCATGGGCGCCGACATTGCCGCGAGCTTCGTCGCATGCGGCTGGACCGCGCACATCGGCATGAAAGTCAAAAAAGGTTTTTACGACTGGACCGACGAGTCGATCGCGAAGGAGAAGGCGCGCTACGAAGCGGCGCTCACAGGGGCGATGGAAATTTTGAAGAAAGAAAACGCGGCGAAGTGATGGTTGCGCATCATTCACCACCCCGGCACTGCGTGCCACCCCTCCTCGACGAGGCGGGGAGCCTGAACTTCACCGCAACAGGCATTTCCATGGTTGGTCCCCTCCTGCATGAGGAGGGGTGGCGCGACAGCGACGGGGTGGTTGAGGATTAAATGACGCAACTTGTCCTCATCCGCCACGGCGAGACGGTCTGGAACCGCGAGGGCCGCATGCAGGGCCAGCAGGACAGTCCGCTCACCGAAACCGGCGCGCATCAGGCGCGCCAGCTTGCACGCCGCTTTGCGCAGGAGGTTTTCGGAGCGCTTTACAGCAGCGATCTCGGGCGCGCTCACCAGACCGCGCGCAGCATAGCCGATGCCGCCGGCCGCGACATCATCGTCGATGCGCGCCTGCGCGAGCGCCATTTTGGCGTGTTCGAAGGATTGACTGCAACCGAGATCAAGCTGAACTATCCCCTGGAATACGAGCGCTTCAAGAGCCGCGATCCCGCCTACGCCATGCCCGGCGGCGAAAGCGCGCTGACATTCCGCGACCGTTGCCTTGCCTGCTTCGAGGACATCGCGCAGCACCACGCCGGGGACATCGTGGTGGTGGTGACCCACGGTCTGGTGCTCGACATGCTGTATCGCGCGGCGCACGGCATTGCGCTCGACCAGCCCCGTAGTTTCGGGCTGCTCAATGCCAGCCTCAACACTTTCCGCTACGCGACTCGTGGCTGGCAGGCGGGGACGCTGGGCGATGTCAGCCATCTCGCCGATGAAGCGGTGACCCGCTTCGAGGGCAGCGGGGTCTAGAACCCGTGAACGAGTGAACAAGTGAACGGGAGCAACGCGCAAAAGCAGGAAACGGTGATTCTGGTGCACGGCCTGTGGATGCACGGCGCGGTGATGGCGCTGATGCGGCGGCGTATCGCGCGCTGCGGCTACCGCGCGGCCAGTTACTCTTATCCCTCAATGCGGCTTACCCTCGCTGAAAATGCCGCGCGGCTGGCGCAATTCTGCCGCGACATCTGTCATGACGGCAGCGTATCGCGACTGCATTTCGTCGGGCACAGCCTGGGCGGGCCGGTGATACTCAGGATGCTGGAGCGCGCGACGGATCTGGAGATCGGGCGCATCGTGCTGGCCGGCCCGCCGTTCGTCGACAGTTTCGCCGCGCGCCGCTTCGCGCGCCTGCCGGGAGGAAGAAAAGCGCTCGGCCGCAGCCTCCCCGAGTGGCTGGAGAGCGCCAGACCGTCGAGCCTCGAGCGCTACGAGATCGGCGTCATCGCCGGCGACGTCAGCGTCGGACTCGGCACCCTGATCGTGCCGGAGTTGCCGCGCCCCAGCGACAGCGTGGTCAGCGTCGCCGAGACGCGGGTGCCGGGCGCGCGCGATCACATCATGCTCGGCGTCAGCCATGCCACGATGCTGATTTCGGCCGCCGTGGCGCGGCAGATCTGCGCATTCCTCAAACATGGCGCGTTTGAGAGAGGGATGAAGGATGAAGGGTAGATGAACCGCGGTCTCCATATCGTAGTCATCGCAATGCTGCTGGCGCTCACCGGTTGCGCCAACACCGGCTACTATCTGCAGTCGATACACGGACAGCTCGACATCTGGAACCGCGAACGCCCAATCGGCGAGGTCATCACCGATCCGGCGACGCCGCAGGAGCGCAGGGAAAAGCTCGCGACGGTGCTGCGCGTGCGCGAGTTTGCCAGCCGCGAACTGGGCCTGCCGGACAACGACAGCTACCGGCGCTACGCCGATCTCGGGCGGCCGTTCGTGGTGTGGAATGTGTTCGCGACCCCGGAGTTCTCGACGCGGCCGGTGCAGTGGTGCTTCCCGTTCGCAGGCTGTGTCGGTTATCGCGGCTACTTTGACCAAGCCGATGCCAGGCGCTTTGCTGCCGAGCTCGCCGCCGAGGGCCATGACGTGTTCGTGGGCGGCGTGCCGGCCTACTCGACGCTGGGCTGGTTCGCCGATCCCGTGCTCAACACCTTCATCCGCAATCCCGATCCGGGGATTGCGCGGCTGATTTTCCACGAACTCGCGCATCAGGTGCTATACGTGAAAAACGATTCTGTGTTCAACGAGTCGTTTGCCGTCACGGTCGAGCAGGAGGGTGTCAGACGCTGGCTCGAACGCCATGGCAGCGCGCAGGACAAATCGACCTACGAAGATATGCAACAGCGGCGCAATGCGTTCATTCAGCTGGTCCAGACCTACCGCGAACGGCTCGATGCGCTTTACGACAGCGGGATTGCGCCTGGGACGATGCGCGCGGACAAGCAGCAGATATTCGAGGCCATGCTGCGGGATTACGAACGGCTCAAGGCAAGCTGGGGCGGGTTCAAGGGCTACGATCGGTGGTTCGCCCGGAAACCCAGCAACGCGCTCATCGCTTCAGTCGCGATCTACACCCGGAGGGTGCCGGCGTTTCAGGCATTGCTGAGGACACAGGGCGGCGACTTGCCGGCGTTCTACCGGGCGGTGCGCGAGCTTGCGGCGCTGCCGCGCGAGGAGCGCGACGCGAGACTAAGACAACTGGCCGGCGCGGTGCCGGCGGCTAACGCTGATCGGCGGCCCTGACCGGCGCGGCGAGACGCACATCGGCCCACAACTCCTTGCCGCGCGTATTCCGGACCAGCGCAGCTTCGATGTAAAGGCCGTCATGATCCTCATGAGATCATTCCGTAATGCAGTTGGGCGGCTGGGCGGGCAGCACGCGCCGTGCGCAGGTAGTCGCCTGCTGTGACGACGCAATGTGCCACGACCCACCGCATTGCCTATAACGGCAGGCACGGCAAAAAACTATAGGAAAAGACGCCCGCCGTGCGCGGTCCGGCAGGAAAGGCTTTTGTTATAATCGGTTACAGTCACGGAGGTGAAACGTCCATGAAGCTCACCAGCAGCAGCTTCGGCCACGATCAGCGCATCCCGGCGGAATTCGCGTTTTGCGCGCCCGATCTCCAAAGCCACATCCGAATGTAAAGGTTTGAGCTTCCTGCTGCATGGGACAAGGCCGGTTTCCGCCGGCCTTTTTTGCTTGTGAAAAGGATACATTGACAATGAAAGTCGTGATCACGCCGCTCACTGCCGCCCCGGCCGACAGGCTGCCGGTGGAAATCGTCGAACGCAAGGGCGCCGGGCATCCGGACACGATCTGCGACGCGCTGGCGGAGGAACTCAGCATCGCGCTGTCGAAGTTCTACCTCGAGCGCTGCGGCCTCATCCTGCATCACAACGTCGACAAGGGCTTGCTGTGGGGCGGGGCGGTGCGCGCGGGTTTCGGCGGCGGCGAAGTGCTGCAGCCGATCGAGCTGTTTCTCGCCGGACGCGCGACCGAGGAGTTTCGCGGCATCCGGATCCCGCTGGAGGAAATCGCGGTCGAGTCGACGCGCGCCTGGCTCAAACGCAACCTGCGCGCGCTCGATTCGCAGCGGCATGTGCGCATCCACTGCCTGCTGCGGCCCAGTTCCAGCGCACTGGTCGACCTGTTCCTGCGCCAGCGCGAAAGCGGCGTGGTGCTGGCCAACGACACTTCCTGCGGCGTCGGCTACGCGCCGCTCGATGCGCTCGAGACCATGGTGCTGCGCGTCGAGCGCCACCTGAACTCGGCCGCGGCGAGAAGCGCCTGTCCCGCCATCGGCGAGGACATCAAGGTGATGGGCATGCGCACCGGCGAAACGTTTCGCTTCACCGTTGCCTGCGCCTTCATCGCCGCCCATGTGCCGGACATGGCCGCGTATCAGGCGCACAAGGCGCGGGTGCGGGCGCTGGCGCTCGATGCGGCGCGCACCGTGAGCCGGGCGCCGGTGGAAGTCACCGTCAACGCCGCCGACGGCGCTACCGAGGACAGCATTTACCTTACCGTCACCGGCACTTCGGCCGAGGCCGGCGACGACGGCGAAGTGGGGCGCGGCAACCGCGTCAACGGCCTGATCACGCCGTACCGGCCGATGAGCATGGAAGCGGCGGCGGGAAAAAATCCCGTGAGCCATGTCGGCAAGCTCTATCACCTGGCTGCGGGACGCATCGCGCGCGAACTGGTGGCCGAGGTCGCGGAAATCACCGAGGCGCAGTGCCTGCTGGTGAGCGCGATCGGCCACCCGATCACCGAGCCGCAGATCACCGAGGTGAAAGTGCGCCTGGCGAAGGAGGGCGCGCTCCAGGCGGTCGAACCGCGCGTCGCCGCCGTGGTGCGCGCCAATCTCGCCGGCCTGGGGTCGCTGTGGCGCGAAGTGGTGGCCGGCACGCAGCCGGTGTGGTGATTAAGTTTTCGCATTGAAACCCGATCTTGAGCAGCGGCTGCGCAATCTGCCGCAGCCGACTTATCCCGAAGAGCTGCCGGTGGTGGCCAGGCGCGCGGAGATCGCGCGCGCCATCGCCGCCAATCAGGTCGTCATCGTTTGCGGCGAGACCGGCTCGGGCAAAACCACGCAGCTGCCCAAGATCTGCCTCGAACTCAAGCGCGGCGTGGCGGGTTTGATCGGCCATACCCAGCCGCGCCGCATCGCCGCGCGCATCTCCGCCGAACTGAAAAGCCCGCTGGGCCAGACCGTGGGCTACAAAGTGCGTTTTTCCGACAAGCTCTCGGTCCACACCTACATCAAACTCATGACCGACGGCATCCTGCTCGCCGAAACCCAGGGCGACCGCCTGCTGAAGGCTTACGACACACTGATCATCGACGAAGCACATGAGCGCAGCCTCAACATCGATTTCCTGCTGGGTTACGTGAAACGACTGTTGCCGCGGCGCCCCGATCTCAAGGTGATTGTGACGTCGGCCACTATCGACGCCGAGCGTTTTTCAAGGCACTTCGACGCTGCGCCGGTGATCGAAGTCTCGGGCCGCACCTGGCCGGTGGAGACGCGCTACCGGCCGCTCGCCGTCGCCGATGACGACAAGCAGGAACAGGACATGGAGCAGGCCATCCTCGATGCGGTGGACGATCTCGCGCGCGAGCGCGCCGGGGGCGACATCCTGGTGTTCCTCCCCGGCGAGCGCGAGATTCGCGACACCACCGAGCTGTTGCGCAAACACCACCCCAAAGGCGCGGAAATCCTGCCGCTTTACGCGCGGCTGTCGTTCGAGGAGCAGGCGCGCGTGTTCAAACCGGGCGGTGCGCGCAGGATAGTACTGGCCACCAACGTCGCCGAAACCTCGCTCACCGTGCCCGGCATTCACTACGTCGTCGATACCGGCCTCGCGCGCATCAACCGCTACAGCTATCGCAACAAGGTCGAACAGCTGCAGGTCGAAAAAATCTCGCGCGCTTCCGCCAACCAGCGCGCCGGGCGCTGCGGCCGCGTGGCGGCCGGCGTGTGCATACGCCTTTATTCGGAAGAGGATTACGCGGCGCGCCCCGAGTACACCGATCCCGAAATCCTGCGCTCTTCGCTGGCGGCGGTGATCCTGCGCATGAAGTCGCTGAAAATCGGCGAAGTCGAGGATTTCCCGTTCCTCGAGCCGCCCACGCCGCGCATGATTGCCGACGGCTATCAGCTGCTGGCTGAACTCGGCGCGGTGGACGAACGCAACCAGTTGACGCCCGTCGGCTGGCAGCTCGCGAAATTTCCGACCGACCCGCGCATCGCGCGCATGATCGTCGCCGCGAAGCAGGAGAACTGTCTGGCCGAGATGCTCATCATCGCCTCCGCGCTCACGGTGCAGGATCCGCGCGAGCGGCCGTTCGAGCGCGCCGAAGCCGCCGATCGCGCGCATCAGCAGTTCCAGGACGAGCGTTCGGATTTCCTCGCCTATCTCAAGCTGTGGCAGTTCTTCGAGGAAGCGCTCAAGCACAAGAAATCCAACCACAAGCTCGCCGCAACGCTGCACGAGAAATTTCTGTCGCATCGGCGCATGCGCGAATGGCGCGACCTCCATGGCCAGTTCGCGGCGCACACCGGCGAGATGGGCATGCACGCCAACGAGACGCCCGCGACTTACGAACAGATCCACCGCGCGCTGCTGGCGGGCCTGCTCGGCAACATCGGCTTCAAGAACGAAGAAGGCGAATACCTCGGCGCGCGCGGCATCAAGTTCACGATTTTTCCCGGCTCGGTGCTGCGCAAGGCCCAGCCCAAATGGGTGATGGCGGCGGAACTCGCCGAGACCACGCGGCTGTATGCGCGCTGCGTGGCGAAGATCGACCCGGAATGGATAGAGCCGGTCGCAAAGGCGCTGGTGAACCGGCATTATTTCGATCCGCACTGGGAAAAAGAGCGCGCGATGGTGGTCGCCTTCGAGCGCGTCACGCTTTACGGCCTCACCATCGTGTCCAAGCGCCGCGTGCACTACGGCCCGATCAATCCCGGGGAGGCGCGCGAGATTTTCATCCGCCGCGCGCTGGCGGCCGGCGAGTATGCGGCGCGCGCGCCGTTTTTCGACCACAACCAGCGGCTGGTGAAAGAAGTGCAGGAGCTGGAGCACAAGGCGCGGCGGCGCGACGTGCTGGTGGACGAGCAGGCGATATTCGGCTTCTACGATGCGCTGATCCCGCCGGCAATCTATAACGGCGCGGCGTTCGAGAAATGGCGCCATGAAGCGGAGGCGCAGAATCCGAAGCTGCTCTATCTGACGCGCGATTACCTGATGCGTCATGCCGCTTCCGACATTACCGAAGCGCAGTTTCCCGAGACGCTCGCCGCGGCCGGCACCGAATTCGGGCTGAAATACCGCTTCGATCCCGGCCATGCGCTGGACGGCGTCACCGTCAACGTGCCGCTGGCGCTGCTTAACAAGCTCGAAGCCGCGTGCTTCGACTGGCTGGTACCGGGCTTGATTCGCGAGAAAATCACGTTCGCATTCAAGGCCTTGCCGAAAACGATCCGCAGAAACCTGGTGCCGGTGCCGGAGCACGTGACCGGATTCCTGTCGGAATGCGTGAGGGGTGAGGCGGGAGGAGGGAGGCGTGAACCGCTGGCCGTGGAACTGGCGCGCTATGTGCAGCGCGCGGTCGGCGCGCCGGTGGCGGCCGAGGTGCTGGAAGCCATCGATTATCCCGCGCATCTCAGAATGAATTTCCGCGTCATCGACGACGCCGGGCGCGAACTCGCGGGCGGGCGCGATCTCGCCGTGCTCAAGGACCAGCTCGGCCAGGCGGCGCAGCTCACCTTCGGCAAGGCGGAGCCTGGCATCGAGCGCGACGGGATCCGCACTTGGGATTTCGGCGATCTGCCGCAGGAGATTTCGTTTACCCGCGGCGGGCGCAAGCTGACCGGCTACCCGGCGCTGGTCGATGCCGGCGACAGCGTCGCCATCCGCCTCTTCGACGTGCGGCAGCCGGCGCAGGCGGCGCTGCGCGCCGGCGTGACGCGGCTGATGCGCCTGCTGCTGAAGGAGCAGATGAAACAGCTCGAAAAAAGCCTGCGCGGCTTCGAGCCGGCGGCGCTGCAGTTGCGCAACGTCGCCAATGCCGACGATCTGCGCGAAGACCTGGTCGCCGCCATCACCGACCGCGCCTTCATCGGCGAGGACGAGCTGCCGCGCACGCAGCAGGACTTCGAGGCGCAACTGAAGCGCGCGCGCACGCGCCTGCCGGCGGTGAGCGAAGCGGCGTGCCGGCTGTGCGTCGCCATCGCCGGCGAATACCACCGCGTGTCGCTGAAGCTCGGCGGCGGGGCGCTGGCGCGCGTCTCCGCCGACATCCGGGCGCAGCTTTCGCGACTGATCTGTAAAGGCTTTATCAGCGCGACGCCGTGGGAGCAGTTGTCGCAGTTGCCGCGCTATCTGAAGGCGATGCAGCTGCGGCTGGAAAAATTTCCGGGCGATCCCGCGCGCGATGCGAAGCATGCGGCGAGCATTGCCGAACTGTGGCAGCGCTACGAAGAGCGCCTGGAAAAACAGAAGAGGGCCGGCGCGGTCGATTCCCGGCTCGAAGCCTTCCGCTGGCTGCTGGAAGAACTTCGGGTGTCGCTTTACGCGCAGGAACTCAAAACCCCGTTCCCGGTGTCCTACAAGCGGCTCGACAAGATCTGGAACGCGATGCGGTAGAACAAATGCAAAAAAAGCATGAACGCAAAGGACGCAAAGGTTCGCGAAGGTTCGCAAAGGAAGACCAGGGCCGGACTTATCAAAGATCTGATCCTGGATAATTGACGGTCCTATGCGGTTATTCGGACGCCGGCTGAAATCGCAGGACAAAAAAGCTTGAACGCGAAGGACGCAAAGGTTCGCGAAGTAATACAATATGAAAATATTGATGAGGCGGAGAAATGGGGCGGGGTTCACATTTCGGCTCGTGCGTTGAAGATATTTTTTGTGTTCCCGTGTATTAGTGGAAATGTGAGCTTGCCCCCGTTTTTTACTGTTATGCTTGCGGAGTCACGGGCAGTGAGCTGTCGCTTGACTGGACGAGGGCCGTAATGGGGTTGCTAGCTGCGCTTCAATATCATCAATCACTCTTATCTGGCGCCGAATCCAATCACGCGGAAATCGAGTATTGTCTTCATAGTTGGGGAGCGCTATTCCAACCATTCATAGGTGACCGAGAACATTCGGTAGCGGCCCGTTTCATTCTTCATGAGTTTCCCTTCAAACTGTTCAGTTCGTCTACACCGTATGACGATCCACTACCTCAGAAGCTCACACTGACCTTTCGAGCCCCGCATGAAGTCCACAACAGCATTCCGCGCTTTTATTCTTCCGGCTTCTTTCCCCACGAGATTGCTGAGGAGTTTGCTGCCTTTCTTTCACTTGTCACCAGAAGGCGAGTCTTCGCATTGCAGCAGACGCGTTACGACGGTCTGCCGATGACTCAAGTGGCCCATATATATGAAAAAACCCACTCACAAGAGCAACAAGTCGTAAAGGAGATTCAGCCAGAGGAAATTTACCGTCTTCTTGACAACTTAACCCATTTAGAGAAAACAGTAGCGGACGGATTTCTCTTGGCGATGAGGTTGTACCATGCTGCAATTCAACTCATCTACACAGAACCCGAGTTTTCGTACCTGCTTTTGGTCACCTCACTGGAGGCCGCGTCATCAGTTGCGTTCAGTGACTTCAAGCCCGAGGATGTTGATGCTTATCTGGACGCGAGATTCCCTGACTGGGAAAACTATCTCAATGCACTTCCTGACACTCAGCGAGCAGAATTCCGCCAATTTTTGTTGAAGAACGAGTTCTTCACTTTTCGGAAGCTTCACGCATTCGTGTCTAGTAACCTCCCTGACGAGTTCTGGAGCCAGACGGCTGATGATGCCAAGCCAGACTATTTGAAACATATTTTCAGTGCTGGAGCAGACGGAATCGGGCGCTCGACCGTTTCGCACTCAGACAAATCACTCCAACCTTGGGAGACTATCCACCAAGACGAATTGAAAGCTGTTCTCAAGAATGTCTACGAGGCGCGGTCCCAGCTTGTCCATTCAGGCACACGGTTCCCTCGAAGTATCGTGATGGGGCACTATCGCTTATTGCCCCCAGAGGCCTTTGGGGAATTGCTGTCCGGATCAGGCGAAACCGGCCTATCGAAGCCGAAGATACCTCCGTTGCTGACGTTCGAGAGATTGACCAGCTTGGCGCTTACTGGCTTCTTGCGGAATACCGGACATTGCAAATGACGGTCGGCACAATGCCACGGCGAGGATAGATGGACAAACCTGATTCAGTTTTGGGAATCAAGGTCAAGTTAGACCCGAGCATACCGGGGCTTGCCAAAGCGCGCGGCATCTGGCCGTTCCGGCGTATCTACATCGGCCAACGATGGTACATGCTCACCGACCGGCAGCAAATGGCCGTGCTGATGCACGAGGCGGGACATTGCAAAATGTTCCATTTGGAGAAGCGCGTTGCTATGCGGTGGTTATCGCCAATCCGGTCGTCATGGGTATTGAAGATTTGCATGGAGCAAGAGTTTGAAGCCGACGAGTTTGCGGCACAGCAAGGCTATGGTTTGGCGCTTATTGAAATACTGAACGAACTTGATCTGGTAACGACCCCGTCTAATTCGAGTTTTGGGGAACGGGCGAGTCGCATATTAGCGACAACCCCATTCCTCCACCCTCTTGGCCTGCCTGGCATCCCACAAGCCGTTGAGGCTGTGCAAAAAGGTCCAATCTCGCGTTTACAATAGATGTGCCTCAAGCGTTAATCCATCAGTCACTGATGGAGTCAAACGATGGCGCGATTCAA
>CAYIRZ010000063.1:0-11521 GCA_964365845.1 uncultured Streptomycetaceae bacterium | reverse complement strand
AAGGAAGAACACATGACCTGGAGCTTGGGCGTCGGCAATTTCTTACTGGGGGGCGACGACAGCTTCGGCACGGTCTACGAACTGCCCAAGGGGTTGATGCTGGCCAAGAGCCTGTTCGAGCTGGGGCGCATAGCGGAAGCCAAGACGGCGCTCGATAACCTGCTCGGTCACAAGCGCTCTCCGGAGCAGGGCGACATTTACTGGATCGCGCTGTATGAGCGAGGCCGGATTGCCGAGCGGGAATCGAAACCCGAAGAGGCAATCGAGTACTACCGGCGTGCGATCGAGGTGATCGAGCGCCTGCGTTCCTCCATCGGCACGGAGGCCGGCAAGATCGGCTTCGTCGGGGACAAGCAGCAACTCTATGCGCGGATGATCGTCGCATTGTTCGCCCGGGAACGCCACGGCGAAGCCCTCGAGTACGTCGAGCGCTCGAAATCGCGCGCGCTGGTCGATATGCTGGCGTCAAAAAAGGATTTCGCGGTTCGCGGCCCGGATGCGGCGCGGACGCGCACCATACTTGCGCAGATCGATTCCGCCGATCTCGAGTCACGCGTGCAGGGTCTCGCCGCCAAGCCGGCTGACTCCATGCGCAGCCTGCAGGTGAGCCAGGCGGACCTGAGCAGTACGGCGCCGGAACTGTCCAGCCTGGTCACCGTCACATCCGCTTCCTCCGAGGAACTGCGGCGCCTTATTGCCGCCGATGAGAACCTGCTCGAGTACTACTATGATGGCGACGACCTGTTCTGCTTCATTGCGAACAAGGATGGGATCAGGGCGATAAAGCTCGACGGCGCCGGCCTGGCTGCGGCAGTGCGCAGACTGCGAACCGAGATCGAGTCGCCGCAATCAGACCGCTATCAGGTTTCCGCCAAAGCGCTTTATCAAAGGCTCATACAGCCCGTCGAAAGTGTCCTGACCGCGCGCAAGCTTCTCATCGTCGCCCACGGCGCGCTGCACTACCTCCCGTTCAACGCGTTGCAGCGGGAAGACGGCAGCCACCTGCTGGACCACTACAGCGTGCGCCACCTGCCGAGCGCCAGCGTGTTGAAGTTTTTGCGGCCCCCGCGCCCGGACCAGCAAGCGGGAATGCTGGTGTTCGGCAACCCCGATCTGAATGACCGCAGCCTCGATCTGGCGTTCGCCGAAGACGAGGCGCGCGCCATCACCGCTTTATTCCGGGATTCGAAAGTGCTCGTCCGGCAGAATGCCTCGGAGACCAACTTCAAGGAGGCGGCCCCCCTGTTTCGGCGCATACACCTGGCGACCCACGGAAAATTCCTCGCCGACTCGCCGCTGGATTCCGGGCTTTATCTGGCGCGCGATGCCGCCAATGACGGGCTGCTGCGCGTGAGCGAGCTCTACTCGATGAGCCTGGACGCGGACCTCGTGACGCTGAGCGCGTGCGAGACCGGTTTGGGCAAAGTCAATAACGGCGACGACGTCGTCGGCCTCACTCGCGGATTCCTCTACGCCGGCAGCCGCTCGATCGTGGCGAGCCTGTGGAGCGTGGACGACCAGGCGACCGCCGCGCTGATGAAGGCCTTCTACACCAACCTCGCTGGCATGAACAAGCAGGAAGCGCTGCGCCAGGCCCAGATCAAGGCGCGCCAGAACTTCCCGCACCCGTTCTACTGGGCGGCGTTCCAGTTGACCGGGCGTGCTGAATAGCCGGAAGCGCGTAGGGCTGGATTCAATCCCCGACGTAGACGAACGGCGCCCAGAAGTAGGGGTGGGCGCGGGAGTAATCGGCCGTGGTGCTGGCGAGAATGGAGCGGCGCGCCTCAAACAACGCGTCGCCGATGGGCTGGCCTTGCTTCATGTTACGGAAGACCGCCGTGACGAACTGCTGGGTGGAGAGGCTTTCCACGCTCCAGTGACTCACCAGCAGGGCTTTGGCGCCCGCGTACATGAAAGAGCGGGTAAGCCCTGCGAAACCCTCGCCGTTGTTCGCCTCGGCGCCTTCGCCAGCGGTGTTGCAGGCTGAGAGCACGACGAGTTGCGCGTTCAGGTCGAGACTCTCGATCACTTCTTTCATGGTGAGCAACCCGTCCTCGCCGCGCAGGTCGCCGACCAGCGTCAGCGCGAGCGCCGGTTGGCCGCCACGGCCCGCGGCTACGGGGTTGCTCATTGTTGCCGTGCTGTCCTGTCCCGTTGCGCTGCCGCCTGCGGGAGCAGCATTTGCTCCCGGCGCACCGACCACGAGATTGCGCCGGCCGTCAGCGCCCGCGGCTGCGCTCTCACGTCCAGCCTGCTGCACCAGCAGGAACTCGCCGCCCAGGAAACCGTGAGTGGCAAAATGCAGATAGCGCGTGGTTTTCAGGTCCAGCGATTTCGCGATGTGTTCCTGGGCGTCGTAGCGCAAGTACAGTTGCGATTTGCCGCCCAGGATCTTGGCGATGTCCCTGGCTTCATCGGCGGTCTCGGGCAGGCGCGGGATGCTGATCGCCGGCCCGTTGCCGCGCATGCCGCGGGTGAACGAATCGAGCGCGGCACGCGTGGGCGCGCCGATATCCGAGCCACCGGCCTCGCTCTCGAACACCGGGTCCGCGAACGACACGATTTCGCGGTCATAGACCACCGCGGGCTTGGGATACAGCCGCTGCGACGACAGCGCCGCGAGGCTGGGCAAATAGTTCAAATGCGCGCGCGCCCCGAGGTAAGGCAGCGTCGCGTACTCCGCGAGCATGGGGCCGCGCGCGCGCGCCGCCGCAAAGGCCGTGCGCTCGGCATCGCCATAGCGCGTGACCAGCATCTCCAGCGGCAGCGTGTGGATCGGTCCGTCACCGACCACGAGTATGCGTTGTGCCTGGCCAAGCACGGATTCGACCGGGGCGATCAGCAGGCGGTACAGCTCATGCAATTGTTGCGGGTCGAGTTTTTGCAGGGCATTGATGCTGCCGATTTCCTCCACGGGGGCGCGTACCGCGCGGATTTTCGCTGCCAGCGCGTCGCGGCCCTGTGGCAGCACGGCCATAACGAATTCCCGGCGGGTGGCCGCGAACACCAGAAGCTGCCGGGGCAGCAGGGCGTAACTCAGCACTGCCTCACCGGGCCTGAGCAGGCGCTGCTGCAATTCGGCTACCGTTACCGGCTGGGGCTGGGTGAGCTCCATGTAGCGCGGGTAGCTCCTGCGCAGCGCGTCTTCCGCCTGGGTGAGCTGCTGCTTCGCTTCATCAATCTGGCGCCGCAGGTTTTCCGCGCGCGTATCCTGCAGCTTCGCGGTTGTGTCCGGGCCGGGCCGGGCACCCGCATCGGTTTTGTTGTCATCGTCGTCATCATCATCGGCCGTCTCGCGCTCCAAAAAGCCGCCCGCGACCAACTCGCGGCGCAAAGCGCGCAGGCGATCCACGGTCGCAATGCGCTGCTGGTTCAGGTCGGCGAAGCCGGTGTCCCTGGAGAAATGGCTGACCTCGGCTTGCCGCAGCAATTCGCTGAAAATCCGGCTTTGCGTGAGACTGGCGACGGCAAGCGCCTCGCGGTCGTAGCCGGCGCCGGTGTCTTGCGCGTGCAGCCGGACCAGGAGCTCGATCAGTTCGTGGTGATACGCGTTGAAGCGGCCCGCGAACTGCTGGCGGATTTCATCGCTTTGTCCGCGCGTTTCCGCGAACACGCGCTCCACTACGGTGATGGCTTCGCGGTAATACGGAAGAGCTTCCCGCAGACGCTCGCGTAACACCAGGTAACGCCCGTAGGCGCGGCTCGTTTGCGCGAGCAGCAAGGGGACGGCGCCGTTACGCATCGTTTTCAGCGCTGCCCGGTAGTTTTGTTCCGCAGGCGCGAGCCTGCCCATGGCGTCCTGGGCGAGGGCGAGCTCCAGGTAAGCGCGGCCGGTCTGAGGGTGGCGGCCACCGAGGCTTTGCTCCATGATCGTGCGGGCGCGCTCCAGCAAGGGCAGGGCTTCCTCGTTGCGCTGCATTCCATGTAGCAAATGACCGACGAAAACCAGCGTCAGGCCGGTATCAGGATGCCCGGGTCCCTTCACCTGCTCCTGAATCGCCAGCGCCCGCGCCGCCGCGCTTGCTCTCGCGCTGCGCTTCAGCCGGCTGGGGCAGCACACAGAAGAGGAACAGGGCGGCGATCAGGATAATAAATCTGGAGTGCGGCATTGGCGAGTACTCCCGGGTCTGGTTCTGTGATCCGCGCGAAAGCGGGTATCCAGGAGGCGGTGCCACAGAACGTGCGTGCGGCGGAACGCAACAGGTTCGAAGATCAAAGCAGATACCGCAGGTACGCGAACACGGCATCGATCACGAACACGAACAGCAGGCTTTGAATGACGGCACGCATGGTCGCGACCGGAATCGCGGTGACGGATTTGCCCACGGCAAGGCCGTGGTAGCATGAGATCGACGCAATCGCGGCGCCGAAGCAGAAGCTTTTCACAACCGCGGTGAGTAGATCGGTCAGCGTCACGATCTCGAAGAACGTGCCGAGCTGCGCCGTCAGTGACACATTCAGGAACAGCGCGCTCACCGCAAGGCCGCCGGCGACGGCTACCGCATTGAAATAGATGGTAAGTGCCGCTACCGCCAGCGTCAGCGCGGCAATGCGCGGCACGACGAGGTAATCCAGAACCGGAATACGCAACGCGGCAAGATGCCCGGTTTCATCCCGCGTTTCCATCACGGCGAGCTCGGTGGCGACGGTGACGGCGGAGCGGGCGATGATAATGATGGCCGCGAGCAGCGGCCCCAGTTCGGCGACTATGACCGATATCAGCACCCGCACGGTCAGCTCGCTGGCGCCGCCTACGATGGTTATCGTTTGCGTCGCCACGAGCGCGCCGGCGAGCAGTCCGAGCAGCGCGACGAGGCTCAACCCTTCGATGCCGGTGAAATAGAGCTGGCGTTCGAATACCGCGCGCACCGGCTGGATCGACAAGGCGCGCAGATTCATCGCGGCATACATAAAAAACGCCCAATAGCCGGAAAGATGACGGGAGACGGCAAGGATTTGATTGCGCATCAGCGCCCGGCCCGATCTCTCAGCGTTTCATTGTCGGGCCGCTCCCTGGCCAGTTCGGCCCAGGCTTGCCTCGCCTCGCCGCCGAGACCCTCGCTTTCGAGGCGCGCCGCGAAGATCAGGCGCTCGGAGAACGGCGCACCCGGCTTGGGGCGCGCCGCGGCGATGCTCTTTGCACGCGCGGCATCGATCACGTTGAAAATTGCCGTGGCCGAAACAGTCGGTCCAGGCGGGATTTCGGCCTCTACGCGCCAGCCGTACGCGCTGCCGTATTTGAGCGCATTCGCTTTTGGCAGCCGCAGCATCGTGCCGTCCAGACTTCGCTCGTAAAGCGCTGTTCCCGAGCTGTCCATGAGCACGAAGCGGTATTGCGTGATCCCGGGCAATTCAGTCCAACTGAATTCGGGAGTCGTGCTCAGGACGTTGGTGTTGGCGGGTACTGCCGCCTCGAGTCGGGGTTTGACGCTCCGCATCTGCACCGTGGCGAAGGTCATGCGCTCACGCTGAACGGCCTCGATTTTTTTTACGGCATCGGCGCGCCGGTTGTCGAGCGTGCGCACTCCGGCCTTGTTACCCTTTGTGACTCGTGGGCCGTCGGCGCTGATCGTGACTTCGGCGGGCCCGGCAAGCGTGAATTCCATCGGCTTGGTGAAATAGGTGATCACTACCGTGCCACCTGTCGCAAGGTGCAGTTCGGCGCCCGGCGTCAGATAATAAAGCAAGGTAAGCGGTTTCGGCTTGCCGGTTTCAGTCACGGTCGTGGTCCCTTTAATGTCGGTTACCATGGCCACGGGTTCGTTGCCTGCGTTCGCGGCGGCAGCGGGACTTGCCAGCAAGGCGCCGGCAATTACGACGAGAATCCGCAAGTCCATCATAGTCTCTCCTTCAACCAGGATTTATCGAGAGTTGCGTGTATTCGGCCAGAACCGGCGGGTTCCAGCCGTGTACGTGCAGAGGCGCATGGCCACGCAATGCGCGTTCGCCAAGATCGGTCAGGTTGCCGGCGCGGCCGACGGCGTCCGCAACCGCTTTTGAACAGACGACCGGATAGCCCACGTCGCGCGTGAGCGCTTCGAGGCGCGAGGCGATCTTCACCACGTCGCCAATAGCCGTGTATTCCATGTGCGATTGCCCGCCCACATTCCCGAGTACCGCCTCTCCGGAGTGCAGCCCGATACCGACCGAGATCGGGGTTTTGCCCGCGGCCTGAAGACGCGTATTCAGCTTCAGTGCGGCGACCAGCATGTCCTGCGCCGCTTCGAGCGCGTTCTTCTCGGGAGAGTCCATGGGTTGCGGCGCGCCAAAGAAGGCGAGCAGGCCATCACCGAGAAACTTGTTAATCGTGCCTTCGTGCTTGTGAATTGCCGCGGTGATGCCGGCAAAATGCTCGTTCAGCAGCGCGATAACCTCTTCCGGCGGCATCTTCTCGGCGAGCGCGGTAAAGCTGCGGATGTCGCAGAACATGACGCAAATTGTCCGGCGCGTCCCGGCAAGTTCAGGCCTGATGCGTCCGTTCATGATTTCCTCGAGGATCCGGGGGCTGACGTAACTGGAAAACGCGCCTTGCAGGAAACGTCTCTTGCGCGCCTGCATCATGGCGTCGTACAGGGCCCGTGCGAGCAGGGCAAGCAGCGCCGCCAGGATGATGCTCGCCGCGGGCAGGTACGTGCCTTTCCAGAGCATCAGCAGCGACGCCGCTGACAGGCCGAGTGCGCCCAGCGCGAACAAGACCGCTTTCCGCCAGTTGCTGGTTCCGAACCACGCGAGCAGCGCCAGCGCTGAAAACATCAGGACCCGCCACTGCGGCGTCGTCTTTATGAGCCCTTGCTGCAGCATAGAGCGCAGCACTTGAGCATGAACCAGGACACCCGGCAGCAGGTGCACGTTGGGTTCGAATGCGGCCAGCGCAACCGGCAGCGGATGACGATCAGAGAAGGGTAATATGGCCCCGAGCAACACCGGTTTCCCGCGGAACGCGGCGGTAAGTGCGCTGACATTCCCGACGTCGAACCAATCGAGCACCTGCTGGAATGCAATGTAATTGATCGGGTCGCCGATGGCATAGTTGATCAACCCGTGCCAGTCCTGCTTGACGCCAAGGGATTCGGCCATTCGCCCCGCGAGACTTGGCCGGGTCTCGCCTTGACCGCACAGGGTTTCATCAAACCGCCGAATGACCTGGTCTTGGTCCCGGCATATCACGGCAGTGCCCAGCGCGTCTTTGCCGGCGGCTGACAGGTAGGGCGGAAATATCGACGTCAGATTGCCATTTTCATCAATCGTCTGCGCTAACGCGATTGGCGCATGTGCTTTCAGCTGAACCAGGCCGTTGACCAAAGGCTGATCGTATTGCGGAATAAGAAAGTGAAAAGATCGATCGGGTAATACAACGTCAAGGCCAACGGCCGAGGGTTTGGCAACCACCATGGCCTGCATGAAACGTCCGAGGTGGGGGTGCCACATTGCGAATGGCTCACGCAGAGTCTGGAAAGTCGCCTCATTGATGCCGACAACTACCACGTCCTTTTCGACCGGTTGCGGGAAATGCCGGCGCAGGAATCGGAATTCGGCATCGACCAGAGCCCGGTCGGCCCAGTCGGCGAACTGCAGTTGTTGCAGCGTCAGGCCGGTTGCCAGGATAAGCAGGAAGCCGGCGACGGTGCGTAGGTATTTTTTTAGCACTAAGGACCTGAATGTATTACGTCGACCGATTGCGATATCACCGGGTAAGTGTCGGTCGAGATTTCCTGCACGAAATTCGAGCCGTAGGCGGTGTCCTGTCGATGTACGCGATAGCCAGAAACCGCGGCGCCAACGGCGCGCGGATCGGCGACATTGATCACGAGTTGCTCATGGCCGGGGATCCGGGTGAATTCGAAATATTCGTTCTGGCCAAGCGGCAGCAGCGTTTCCGTTCCCGGCAGGAGCATGACGACCTCCGCGGCGCGGGCGGGATAGATCTGCTTGCGCGCGCCGCGAGGATTGATGTTTTCAAGGTAGAGTTCCCCGCCGAAAGTAGAGATCACCCGCAGCTTGAAACGCTCGCCGGTCTTGAATCCCTCGTTGACCGGCCGATAGGCGAAGCGCTGGCCGTCGTTTTGCGCCACCATCAGGGCGATATGCACGGCCTGGTAATTGGCCTGTCCGTTTTCTATTTTGAGCGGTGTATCGGGTTTGCCGACGACCACTTCCGGTGGCGCCGAGGCGCCCGGCAGGGTTGCGCTGGCGCCCCGCGCGCCGATTTTGGCGCCGGAACCGGCGAGGCGATTGGCGGCGAGGCGGTCTATTGAACTGTTGAGTCCGCTGCTTAACCGATCATTCAACCAGAGGCTGAAGGCGTCGAAAGCAAACGTCGCGACTTGCGAGACAACGAACTTTAGCAGCACGCCCCAGATAAACTTCGGCTCGACCCGCTCCTCTTCCTTCTGCTGTGCCCAGCCCGATGCGACGAACGTTACCAGGACCAATCCCGCCGTAATTTTTCGAAAATTCATGTGATTCCTCCGTTTTGACTAATGCGCTGCCAGCCGGTCTATCTCGGACTGCGCCGCGTGCTCTCCCTCGCGGTTCTCGCTGGCCTGGGCAACATCCAGCGCGCGCCAAAAGAACGCCTTCGCCTGGTCGCGCTGACCTTGGGCGTCATAGGCCTTTCCTAACCGCATCAAATCGAGATATATCCTGCCTGCAAGCCCCAGCGCCTGATCAAGCTCGAGCGCTTGGCGAAGGTTGGTAGTGGCCGCGGCGAATTCCCCACGCGCGATTCTGGCCTCGCCCAGCAGGCGATTGGCGTTGGCGCGCTCGATTCGTGCGTCATCGCTTCCCGATGCAAGCAGCGCCTGGCTTGCCCACGCTACCGCGGCGTCGATATCCGAGCGCGCGAGCGCAACCCGGGCTCGCAGATTCAGAATCGCGGACAAAGCCGGGCACTGCGTACAGAGCTCCTGCGCCCGCGTGAACCATTGTTCGGCTTTGGGGTGATCATCCACTGCAAGATATAGCTGTCCTTTGCGGGCCGCGGCCTCGGCCCGCCGGTCGGGAGACGGCTTGAGGGGTTGCTCCGCGAGCACCCGGTCAAGGTAGCGATGCGCCATGGGCATCTGGCCGAGCGCCAGATGCACTCGCGCGAGGCTGATCGCATTGATCGCAATGCCATCGGCATTCTCGATCGAAGCATCGAGAGACAATGCCTGTTCATAAAAGGCTTTCGCGCGCGGGTAATCGCCTTGTTCGAATGCCTTTCCGGCACGCAGATTCAAATCGATAGCCCGGGCCTGGGCTCGATTCACGTTCGCATCAGGCGGCGTAATGGCGCAGCCGGGAAGCGCAAGCGCTGCGACTAATGCCGCGCCGAGAGCACTGCCTGCGAACTTATTTGGCGGGTTTCGTTTCGACATCGAAGCTGTCCAGCGGCAAGGATTTTTCCTGCGCGGGGGAAAGCATGTTACGTATCGGCCACCCGCGTTTGGCGCCATCAATGATTTCACGCGTGTCCTCGATCAAAATCTGGCCACCCTTGATTGCCGGAGGCAAACCTTCGTTCACGGTCGAAGACAGGCGCTTCGCAGTGTCGGTGACCGCTTCAAGGTTTGTCAGGCTGCGGTCCAGTTTCAATAGCAATTCCGGCAGGCCCTTGTCAATCGGCGCGAGCGCGTGGTCGAATCTGTCGAGCACGCTGCGGGTCTTCTCCATTGCCGATTCGGCTTTAGCGAGGATTACGCTCATTTTCGGACCATCCTGTCGCGTAATGTGACTGATTTGCTGTGCGGCATCAGCGAGCAGGACGGTCGTCTGACGGACGTTCCTGATGGTCTGGCGGATATCGCCATCGGGGTTGTTGATTGATTCGGTGATTTGCTTGATGTCGGTCAGAATCGGCACGACCTTGTTCCTCAGGGTCTCGGCCATTTCGGCGAAATCGCCGGCACGCTCGAAGGCGAGCACGCCATTGTTCGTGACCGGACGGGATTGTTTCGTGCTGGGAATGATCTCGATGACGCTGGCTCCGATCAATCCTTCCTTAACGAGTCGCGCAACCGCATCATGGTTGATCAATCGGGTATATTCGCTCTTTACGACAAGTTTCACTTTAATGGTCGCGTTGGGTTCCAGGTTCATTTCTTCTACAGTGCCTATCCGCAGGCCGGAGAGCTGCACCGCCATGCCTTGGTTGATGCCGAGCGCGCTGGGGGCGAAAAAGTAGAGGCGCGCCGTCTGAGTGAACACATCCTGCCGGACCAGTGCCGCGACGATGACGAACGCGAGCATCAGGACGGCAAGCAGCAGAAACAGCCCGGTCTTTTGCGGCAGCCCCTCGAAACGCTTGTCTTCGGAGAAAACACTCATCGTGGCGCTACGGAAAATGAAATGACTCTTGGACGCGCACCTCGGGGAGCATCGGCGCATCGAGATCCACGTGGAGCGCGGTGCGGAACGGAAAATGGCGATGGAATACGGAGTCAAACCGCAGCGCCACCTCGACTTCCTCCCGTGTGAGTCCCTCGAATAAATTGTCGTAGACCATGAGTTCCGGCTCGCTGAGCATGGCGCGAACGAATGCCATCGTTCGCCGCTCGAGGCGCGAAAATCCGTCTGGACGGCGATTGCACAACTCTCCGAATGCGCTGGAGGAATAGCCTAACTGGCGGAAAATCAGCGCGGCGCGATCTTCGAGATCGTGGTAATCGGGATTGCGATGATAGGCGACCGGTAGCACCAGATTCTCCCATGTTTTCAGATTGCTGATGAGGCCGCCATCGCTGGCAACGACTGCCGCGTGAGCCAGCTTGGCGATTCTTGTCAGCAACTCCGCTTTTCGGCGTGGTGTCGCTAAGATTGCGCGATAAAGATGGCCTTCGTCGAGGCGTAATTCAAATCGCGGTGTCGTGCCGGGCGCGCCATCGCCTATCGTCAGCACTTGCCCCTGGCCGTGGGCGGCTGCCGGCATGGATCAATCGGCTTCTTCCAGAACCATCATCACGGCGCCATACCCGTTGGAACAACGTTTTTGCACCGCCAACGTGCGTTTATTGCTCGGCTGCTGACACTCACTTTCTGACGCCTGCGCGGAGGTTGTCGTCACGAGCTGAATGTCGCGCGCCGTCGCGGTATTGGCGGCGACGACAGAGAAAGGCCCCGCGGACTGCATGTTGAGCTTGGAAAAATTACGTGGTGCGTCGGCGACTATGGCGAGCAGGTGGTTTTTCCCGGCAGGCCCTCCAGCCTTGATTGACCATGACGGGCGGGGGAGCCTGAGCGGTTCGCCTGCCCTAACCTCGTTGTTGCGATCGATTTGATTGGGAAACAGCACGTCAAAGGTCTTTCCGTCAGATCCGACCATGAGCAGATAGACATGCCCGGGCTGGTCGGAATTAAGGGTGAAGCTAATGTTATCGGCGCCAATTTTGAATTTTGGCTGGGAGCTTTGCAGAGTCACTACCCGCCGATCGTCACGATTGTTGTAAATGTCCGCCAGAGTGTAATAGGCAGCGGGTAAGGCGGTTTGCGCTGGGCGATTCGGCGCGGGTGAAGTGGTCGTGACGGGGGCGGGTGCGGCCGG
>CAYIRZ010000062.1:0-11686 GCA_964365845.1 uncultured Streptomycetaceae bacterium | reverse complement strand
CGCCGAACTTCGAGGGACGCTACTGGCATCTGGGAGTAACAAAGCCGCTTGCGGCCGTTGCGGGCAAACTTGATATGCCGCTTGCCGAATGTGAAACACGGCTGGCTTCGGCGCGCAAAAAAATGCTTGCCGTGCGCGAAAAACGCATCTGGCCGGGGCGCGACGAAAAAGTGTTGGCGAGCTGGAACGCGCTGATGATCAAGGGCATGGCGCGCGCCGCGCGCGTGTTTGACGAACCGAAATGGCTGGAATCGGCGCAGCGCGCGGCCGACTTCATTCGCAGCGTAATGTGGCGTGATGGCCGTCTGCTTGCCACTTACAAGGACGGCAGGGCTCATCTCAACGCCTATCTTGACGACCATGCGTTCCTGCTCGATGCCTTGATCGAACTGATGCAGGCCGAGTTTCGCATGAACGATCTTGAATTCGCCCAAGATCTGGCTGAGTTGCTGCTGACGCAATTCGAAGACCCGGAATACGGCGGCTTTTTCTTCGTAAGCCACGACCACGAAAAACTGATTCACCGCGCCAAGCCCGGGCATGACAGCGCGACCCCTTCGGGCAATGGCGTGGCCGCTGCCGCTCTGCAGCGTCTGGGGCATATCCTGGGCGAGCCGCGTTACCTCGCCGCCGCCGAGCGCGCGATCCGGCTGTTCTATCCGGCCTTGGAACAAAATCCGAGTGGCTTTGTGAGTCTCGCTACGGCACTCGAGGAATGGCTGACGCCGCCCCGGCTTGTCATTCTGCGCGGTCAAGTGGGTGAAATCAGGCAATGGCAGCATGCGCTCGCAGCAACTTACCGTCCTGACACGCTGGTTATCGGCGTACCCGATAACATCGGGGATCTGCCTCCCGCGCTCGACAAGCCGGCCGGCCCGGGACAGGCGGGAGCAGCGGTCAACGCCTGGCTGTGCCGGGGCGTTACCTGTCTGCCGCCGACCGCCGACCGGGCTGCCCTCGAGCACGCGCTCGACCACATGGACCCGGCTCCAGGCATATAGGAAATCCCCGTGCAGCTTGCGGAAAGGCGTTTTTGTCGGCACGCGCTTCCGCGTTACAATGTGCGGACTTTTTTAAATGAACATCCATCAAGGAGAAACAATGAAAGCAAGGTTTGCGGCATTCGCAGCAGCAGCCGGTCTAGCACTCGCGAGCGGTGCTTTCGCCGCGGATCCCAAAGCCGCCGAGGCACTGGCCAAAGCCAGCGGTTGCTTCGCCTGTCATGGCATTGACAAAAAAATAGTGGGCCCGGCTTACAAGGAAATCGCGGCCAAGTACAAGAATGACAAGGGCGCCGAAGCGGCCCTGATCAAGAAAGTGAAGGCCGGCGGCAAGGGCGCGTGGGGCGATATACCGATGCCTCCCAACGCCCACGCGAAGGACGGCGACATCAAATCCATGGTGCAGTGGATTCTTTCGATCAAGTAGTCTGTAATTTACCGATAGGGAGCCGTTATGAATCGCAGGCATCTACTGGGCATCGCTTCCGCGCTGGCGCTGGCTGTCATGTATGGATGCGGCAAGGAAACGCCGCCGCCCCCTCCCGCACCCAAGGTCGAAGCGCCCAAACCCGCGCTCGAAGTGGTCACGGTCAAGATCGGTTCGGCTTCGCCCTTGACCGGCCCGCAGGCGCATATCGGCATCGACATCAGGAATGGCGTACAGCTCGCGCTCGACGATCTTAACCGTGCCGGGGTCGAAATCGGCGGCAAGAAAGTGAAATTCGAGCTCGTCGCCGAAGACGACGAAGCCAACCCCACCAAGGCCACCACCGTCGCACAGAAGCTGACGGACGCGAAAGTCGCCGCGGTCGTCGGACACTTCAACTCGGGCGCCTCCATCCCCGCGTCCAAGATCTATTCCGACGCCGGTATTCCGCAGATTTCCCCGTCTTCGACGAATCCGAAATACACGCAACAAGGTTTCAAGACCGCGTTCCGCGTCGTCGCGCACGACGGCCAGCAGGGCCCGACGCTTGCCACGTTTGCAATCGAGAAACTCAAGGCGAAGAATGTTGCGGTAATCGACGACAGCACGGCTTATGGCCAGGGCCTGGCTGACGCGTTCGAAGCGGCGATTAAGGCCGCGGGCGCCAAAATCGTTGCGCGCGAACACACCACCGACAAAGACACGGATTTCACTGCCATCCTGACCAAGATCAAGGGCCGCAAACCCGATCTCATCATGTTCGGCGGCATCGATCCGCAGGCCGGGCCGATGGCGAAACAGATGGCAACCCTTGGCATCAAGGCAAAGTTTATCGGCGGCGATGGCATCCAGACCCCGAACTTTATCAAGCTTGCCGGCGCTGCCGCCGAGGGCGTGATGGCTTCGATGCCGGGCCTGCCCATTACCCAGATGCCTGGCGGCAAGGCCTTTCTGGACAAATACAAAGCCAAGTTCAACGCCGAGGTCGAGCTGTACGCGCCCATGGGCTATGATGCCGTAATGGTCTTCGTCGAAGCGATGAAGCGCGCCGGCTCGGCCGATGCGGCGAAGTTTCTTCCCGAGATCGGCAAAACCGGTTATCAGGGCGTGATCGGGCCCATCGCGTTTGACGAAAAAGGCGATCTCAAGAACGGCCCGATCACTATTTATGTGGTAAAGGGCGACAAGTGGGAGCCTCTTGAGATCGTAACGCCGGTAGTGCCGGCAAGCGAAACCAAAGCGGAACCGGCGAAGGGCGATGCCACGAAGAAATAACGCGTTTTGTTTTGCCTGCAGCCCACGCGGGTCATAAACGACGAACGGCACCCCTGTGGTGCCGTTTTCATGCCATGTAGTATTAGAGCGCCTAACCTAATGAAACGCGTGCTTTAGCCATGGACATTTTTCTACAGCAGATCATCAACGGCCTGGTGCTGGGCAGTATCTACGCGCTGGTGGCCCTGGGCTATACCATGGTCTACGGCATCCTCGGCCTCATCAATTTCGCCCATGGTGATATCGTCATGGTCGGGGCACTGGTGGCGCTCACTGTAACCCAGGCGCTCGCCGGCAGCGGTCTGCCGGCACCGCTTATTCTGCTGCTGGCGGCAGGCGCCGCCATCCTGGTGTGCGTTTCACTCGGGGTCGCCATCGAGCGCGTCGCCTATCGGCCGCTGCGGCGCGCGCCGCGGCTGGCGCCGCTTATCACCGCGATCGGCATCTCCATCCTGCTGCAATACACGGCCGCGCTCATCTGGGGCAAACAGTATATTTCGATGCCCGAGCTGATCAAGCCGGACCATTTTGTCGTGGGCGGCGCCCAGTTTACCGAATTGCAGGCGTTTATTTTCCTGCTGGCCTGCGCCGTCATGGCAGGGTTGCTGTGGTTCATCAAATCCAGCCGCATCGGCAAAGCCATGCGCGCCACCGAGCAAAATCCCGATGTCGCGGGACTCATGGGCGTCGACATCAACCGCACCATCTCTTTCACGTTTCTGCTCGGCTCGGCAGTTGGCGCCATCGCCGGCGTAATGATCGTGCTCTATTATGGTTTGGGGCACTATTTCATGGGCTTCATGCTGGGAATGAAAGCATTCACCGCCGCGGTACTGGGCGGCATCGGCAGCGTCGCGGGGGCGATGCTCGGCGGCATGCTGCTCGGTATCATCGAAAGCCTTGCCGCCGGTTACATCGGAGATCTGACCGGCGGTGTGCTCGGCAGCAATTACCGGGACATCTTCGCCTTCCTGGTGCTGATCCTGGTGCTGGTGCTGAGGCCGGAGGGCCTCATGGGACAGAAAACGGGTGAGCGCGCATGACTCCCGTCGTTGACCTGCACGCGCTATCGCGACGTCAGCGCTGGCTGGTGTTTCTTGCCGTCGCCGCGCTGCTGATAGCGTTGCCGTTCGCGGTCGACGCCTTCCTGGGCCGCACCTGGGTGCGCATCATCGATGTGGCGCTGCTTTTTATCATGCTGGCGCTCGGACTGAACATCGTGGTCGGTTTCGCCGGATTGCTCGATCTCGGATATATCGCGTTCTTCGCGGTCGGCGCCTACAGCTATGCGCTGCTCGCCTCGCCCCAATTCGGAATTCACGGGCCGTTTCTCCTGCTGCTGCCGCTGGGGGCTTTGGTGGCAGCGGTCTTCGGCACCTTGATCGGCGCACCCACCCTCAGATTGCGCGGCGATTATCTCGCCATCGTCACGCTCGGCTTCGGCGAAATCACCCGCATCTTTCTCAACAACCTGAACCGTCCGGTCAACATCACCAATGGCCCGCAGGGCATCACGCTGATCGATCCGCTGCAGGCGGGCGGGTTCGCGCTGAGTAAAACCTATACGCTCGGCGGCCTCACCGTCGCTCCGGTGCACAGCTATTACTTTGTGTTCCTTGCCTGCGCGCTGCTGTCGATTCTCATCTCGCTGAGACTCGAAGACTCGCGCATCGGCCGCGCCTGGATCGCGATCCGCGAAGACGAGCTGGCGGCCAACGCCATGGGCATCAATACGCGCAACATCAAGCTGCTGGCGTTTGCCATGGGCGCGACCTTCGGCGGCGTGGCAGGCGGACTGTTTGCCTCATTCCAGGGTTTTATCAGCCCCGAGAGCTTTACCCTGCTGGATTCGATCATGGTGTTGTGCATGGTGGTGCTGGGCGGCATGGGCAACGTCGGCGGCGTCGTGCTGGGCGCAGTGCTGCTAACCGCATTGCCGGAGGCTTTACGCTACGTGGGCCCTCTGCAGCAGGCGTGGTTCGGCGGCATTTATATCGATCCGTCAGATCTGCGCATGCTGCTGTTCGGGCTGGCGCTGGTGTTGATGATGTTGTTCAGGCCGGCGGGCCTGTGGCCGTCAACGACGCGCCGCCGCGAGCTCGCTGCCGAAGACGATGTCGCGACAGAGGAGCAAGCCCATGCCGCGCGTTGATGCGCCGCTGTTGGCGGCGACCGCCATTACCAAAAATTTCGGCGGCCTCGCGGCGCTGTCCGAAGTCTCGCTCGATGTAAACCGCAATGAAATCTACGGCCTGATCGGTCCCAACGGCGCCGGGAAAACCACGCTGTTCAACGTGCTCACGGGCCTTTATCCCTCGGACGGCGGCGAATTTACTTTTAACAGCGCGCGCCTCACCGGACTGAAACCGCACCGTGTTGCAGCGCACGGTATCGCGCGCACTTTTCAGAATATACGTCTCTTCGCCAACATGTCGGCGCTCGAAAATGTGATGGTGGGACGCCATGTTCGCACCCGGGCCGGGGTCGTTGGCGCCATCCTGCGCGATAACGCCACGCGCGGCGAGGAAGCCGCGATCGCCCGGCGCGCGCATGAATTGCTCGATTATGTCGGCATTGCGCAGCACGCCGGTGATCTGGCGCGCAATCTTTCCTATGGCGACCAGCGGCGGCTGGAGATCGCGCGCGCGCTGGCCACCGAGCCGCTGCTGCTCGCGCTCGACGAGCCCGCGGCCGGCATGAACGCCACGGAAACCGCCGAACTTAAAAGGCTGCTGGAAAAAATACGCGGTGACGGCGTCACCCTGCTGCTCATAGAACATGATGTAAAGCTGGTGATGGGGCTGTGCGACCGCGTCGCGGTGCTCGATTACGGAAAAAAGATCGCGGAAGGCGCGCCGGCCGATGTACAGCGCGATCCCGCGGTCATCGAAGCGTACCTCGGAGGCGCCCTTGCTTGAAGTCAGGGGGTTGAAAGTCTCGTACGGCGGGATCAACGCCGTGAAGGGCATCGATCTCGATGTGCACAGCGGCGAGTTGGTGACGCTGATCGGCGCCAACGGCGCCGGCAAAACGACCACGCTCAAAGCGCTGACCGGCCTGCTGAAACCCGCCGCCGGTCGCATCCACTATAATGGCACCGACGTCACGGCGCAGCCGGCCTACCGCTTGGTCCGGCAGGGTTTGGCGCTGGTGCCGGAGGGACGAGGGGTATTCGTAAGACTCACGGTGGAGGAAAACCTCGCGATGGGTGCCTACAGCCGCACCGACCACCCTCAAATTGCAGCCGACCGCGGCCGCGTTTACGACTTGTTCCCGCGGCTTGCCGAACGGCGCACTCAGCTTGCGGGAACGCTTTCGGGCGGCGAACAGCAAATGCTTGCCATTGGCCGCGCGTTGATGAGCCGCCCCAGACTGTTGCTGCTCGACGAACCCAGCATGGGGCTTGCGCCGCTGATGGTGCATAAGATATTCGAGACCATACGCACTATCGCCGCCGAGGGCGTGACGCTCCTGCTCGTCGAGCAGAACGCCAAACTCGCGTTGGAGATCTGTCATCGTGGTTATGTCATGGAAAGCGGAACGATCGTGCTTGCCGACAGCGCGCAGGCCCTGCTTACCAACCCCCAGGTCAGGCAGGCGTATCTTGGCGAATGAGCCGGCCGGCGGCGGTTTTATCGGTTTTAGCGTAAGGCTGCCTGCAAGCCTGCGGGACCGAAGCCGCGTCTTGCGCTCCGCGCGCGGCGCCCTTGCTTTCATCACCGCCGCTGCACTGGTCGCGTTGTTGGGATTCCTTTACATCAAGACCCAGGGTGTGGACATCAAGCGGCAAAACGAAATTCTCTTTCATTTCCGCCAGTTGAAAGAAATAGACGCGCGCTGGGACGTCGAGGTTCTGCGTGCGCGCACCGAATTCGCGCCGCCGTCCTTTCCCGCCGATCGCGTCGCAACGCTCAATCGCATCCAACAGGAACTCGCTGCCGCCGCGCGCGGCCTGAACAGCGCGGTGCTTGACGCCGGACTGGCCAATCTCAACGCGGCCTTTGCCGAAAAGGCCGATCTGGTGGCGAAATTCAGGAAGGCCAACACGGCGGCCGGACAGGCATTGCAATCGGTGATGGGCGCGGATAACGAGGTCGCCGGGCTGGTGCGCGGCGCGTGGCAGGACTTTCCGCAACGTGAGCGCCTGGTCGCCGCGGAAAATGTAGTCGCGCAATTGCTCGCCGGTGTGCAGAAATACTATTTCGCGCCCGCCGAGGCCCACCGCAAAAACCTCGAGTCACTGGCCGCCGATCTGCGCGATTCTGCGCTGTCGTTGCCGCGAGCCCTGCGCGACGGCATCTCCCGGATCGATGGCAACGTCCAGCAACTGCTGGGCGCCAAGCCCGTCGAGCAGGAACTGCTCAACCGGCTGTCTTTCCTCACCGCGGGTCCGCGAGTGGACAGCCTTACCAGCGCTTTCAATCGCGAGCTGGGAGAAACGCTCGCCGAGCGCGAGCGCTATCGCGTTTACCTGATCGCCTACGCGGGCGCACTGCTGATCCTGATCGGCTATCTTGCGGCGCGGCTCCTGGCCAGCTACCGCCTGCTCAACGAGACGAATCTCGGGTTGGAACAGCGCGTTGTCGAGCGCACGCGTGAATTATCCGATGCGCTTATCCGACTCAAGGAATCCGAGGCGCAGTTGATCCACACCGAGAAAATGTCCTCGCTCGGCCGGATGGTTGCCGGCATCGCACACGAAGTCAATACGCCTCTCGCCTACATCAAGAACAGCCTGGGTTCGGTCAAAGGCAAACTGCCGGAGCTCACGCAGGTGATCGCCGAGAGCGAAAAGCTGCTGGCCATGCTGCAGGCTGGAAATGCCGATCCGCAGCAGCTTGCCAGCCAATTCGCCCTGGTGCAGACGCTGATCGGACAAATCAAAGAACACCATGCCCTCGATGAACTGCAAGAGCTGGTGAAGGACGGGTTGCACGGCATAGAACAGATTTCGGATATCGTCACCAACCTCAAGAATTTCAGCCGGCTTGACCGCAGCACGATGGCGAGTTTTAACCTGAATGAGGGGCTGGAAAACATTCTGCTGCTGACGAAACACGAGATCAAGACGCTGACTGTAAGGAAACAGTTTGGCCATGTGCCGCCGATCACCTGCTCGCCATCGCAAATCAATCAGGTATTCCTCAATCTCATCCATAATGCCATCCAGGCCATCGAGCCGGGGCAGGGCACGATCACGCTTATCACACGCAGCGAAGGAAATTATGTCGTCGCCGAGGTCGAGGATACCGGCAAGGGCATTGCGCCGGATGTGCTGTCCAGGATTTTCGATCCTTTCTTCACTACCAAGGACGTCGGAAAGGGCACTGGCCTGGGTCTTTCGATCGCCCACAAGATCGTCGAGCAGCACGGCGGGAAAATCGCCGTCGATTCTACAGTGGGTGTCGGCACGAAATTCACGGTAATGCTGCCTTTGACGCCTAGGAGTTTGTCCGACTTGGGTTCGACAAACCCCTAAAATGATGGACACACCCGCCAAAATCGGGAAATACGAAATCCAAGGCATCCTGGGCAAGGGGGGGATGGGCGTCGTCTACAAGGCCTTCGACCCGGTGATCCGCCGCCAGGTGGCCATCAAAGCCATTACCAAGTCGGCGCTGGAACCCTCTGCACTTGAATATATGCTGACGCGCTTTCGCCACGAGGCCCAGGCGGTGGGACGGCTGACCCACCCGCGCATCGCTGCGATTTACGATTATGGCGAAGACCCGGATCTTGCCTATATCGTAATGGAACTGGTCAACGGCAAATCGCTATACCACCACCTGCAGAATGATGCCCGTTTCGAGCTGAAGGAAATCGGGGAGATCGTGCGTCAACTGCTCGACGGTTTGGGCTATGCCCACGCCCAAGGTGTAGTGCATCGCGACGTCAAACCGCCGAATATCCTGGTCAACGACGACGGCCGCATCAAGATCAGCGATTTTGGCATCGCTCATATCGACACTTCGACCCTCACCCAGGTCGGCGAAATCATGGGTTCGCCGGGTTATATGTCGCCCGAACAAATCACCGGCTCTGAAATCGATGCGCGCAGCGACCTCTATTGTGTCGGCGTGATCGCCTACGAATTGCTGACCGGCAAAAAGCTGTTCGCAGGCAACAATATCGAGGTCATGCGCCGGATCATCAACGAACCGCCGGCGAATCCGTCGCAATACGACCCAAAAATTTCAGCGCTGCTCGACTGGGCCACGCAGAGAGCGCTTGCCAAAAAGCGTGAAGACCGCTTTCAGACGGCACGCGAGTTCTCGGAAGCGTTTGCCAAAGGAATTGGGGCGAGCATTCGCGTAGCCGTCGAGGCGGCAAAGGACGCCATCGTTGATGCGTCCACTCAGCGCATCGCCCCGAATCTGCTCGACGCCGCGCGCCTGCTCTCCGGAATAGGGCAGGCCCAAACGGCCGCCGCCGATGCCCCGACCCAGCCGTCAATCGCGGCAACAGCGAACATCGACAGCGCCGGCAAGAAAGCGCGCATCCTGTTTGTCGACGATGAGGAGCGCATTCTGACCGCCCTACGCTCGATTTTCCGCGTCGATAACCATGTTCTCACCGCGACCAATGGCCCGGAGGCGCTTGAGTTAGTCAAAAAATTCCATCCCCACGTTGTGGTCAGCGACCAGCGCATGCCCGACATGCCGGGCGTGGAATTATTGCGCCAGGTCAAGGATATCGCGCCCAATACCGTGCGCATGCTGCTGACCGGCTACTCAGACCTGGCCGCGACCGTAGGCTCGATCAACGAAGGCGAAGTATTCCGCTTCATAGCCAAACCGTGGGACAACCATGACATCCGGGAAACGGTGGCCGAAGCGGTGACGATTGCGCTGGAACTTGCCGACACCACCGCCTCTCCGGCGATCGTGCCCGATCCCATGACCGCGGGCATCCTGGTGGTGGACGCCGGCCAAGAAATTTTTCGCGCCACGCGGGAGATTTTCGGATCGGCTTGTCCTGTTCTCAGCGTCAAGACCTGGGATGAAGCGTTCGGCATACTCGCTTCCCAGGAAATCGCGCTGGTCCTGGCCGATATCGAAAACGGCGCGGCGGAGACCGCCGCGACACTCAAGCTGCTGAAACAGGAACACCCGGAAATCCTGGCCATCGTGCTTACCGCCGCCTCGGATTCGGAGCTGGTGATAGAGTTGATCAACGAGGCGCAGATTTTCCGCTTTCTGAACAAGCCGGCAAACCTGAAGCTGCTCAAGCAGCATGCCCAGGCGGCGTTGATCCGCTACCAGTCGTTCAAACAGACGCCCCGGCTTACCCGCCAGCACAGCGTTGCGAGCGGGAAGATCGATGCTTCACTCGCTCGGAACATCCTGGGACGGGTCAAGTCGATCAAGAACTGGCTGCGCGCGTAGGGATAAGGGATAGGAAAATCTAATCTGGAGCACCCGCCAGTGAAACCGGCGTTTACAGCCAGTCCTTGCGCTTGAGATAGAGGATCGGGCCGATCGCAAAGATCAGCATCAGCACCAGCGCCAGCGGGTAACCGTAATACCATTCGATCTCAGGCATGTGGCGGAAGTTCATGCCGTAAATGCTCGCGATCAGCGTCGGCGGCATCAATATCACCGACAGCACGGTGAAGATATTGAGACGCTTGTTCTGGGCGATGTTGATCATGCCGAGTGCGGCATCCATCAGGAACTTGGCGCGCTCGGCGAGGAAAGTCGAGAAGGTCATCAGCGAATCGACGTCGAGCGCAATCTCGTTGATGGCCTCGGCTTGCCCGGCGGCCTCGGCGCTGCGCGCCAAATTGGATTGAGCGTGTTTATTTTCCAGCAATCCCAACCGTGCCTTGCCGTTGATGTCCTCGATGCGCGCCAGCGATTCGAGTACACGCGACATCGTATGGGGATCGCTGCGGAAGACCGCCAGGCTTATCGGCTCGAGCTCCATTTGCAGCCGATCGTAAAGGTCGGCCATCATGCCGATGCGCGTGGAGATGATGCCGAGGATGATCCCGATCGCACCGTTGCGCAGTTCAGGATTTTTGCGCGCCAGGAAATAAAAATTTCGAAACTCGGGCAGATCGTCGCTGCGCAACGTGTAGAGACGCCCGTTATTGATGGTGAAACCGACGTTGACGTTGCGTGTAATATCGGTGCCGCTCAACAGAAAATACAGGTGCAGATGCAGGCCGTGTTCGTCGCGGTAAAAACGCTCGCTCGCCTCGATTTCGCCGAGCTCCTCGATGAACTGCAGCTCTTGGCCGTAGGTTTGCTTGACCCATTGCCGGTCCTGCTCGGTCGGGTTCACCAGGTCCAGCCACACCATTTCCGGTGTGAGGTCCGAGTGCTGGTTGACGCTGACCTTGTTGAATGTGCCGTTCGTGGCGGTATAGGCGATGAGCATGTCGTGATACCAGTCCGTATCGGTAATGAAGCATTGTGATGCCACTGAATTTTAGCTTTTTGCCGGCAGTCTCGGGGTAAAATCCCGCGCCGCAACGGCACCCCGACCTCAAAATAATGAAAACCATCCGCTATCACCAGCACCCGCTCTTGCTCGCGCTGACGTTCGCAGCGGGGACCGCAGCGCCTGTGCTGGCGGCCGACGACCAGGTCGAGTCCTGGATTGCGAGGTTTCAAACGACCTACACCGTTTTGTTCAAACACCGCATCGATGCCCCGAGCGACCAAGGCGCAGAGCAAGAAGTACGTGGCGAAATAGGCGTCGCCCAACAACAGGTCTCCAGGGTATCGAGGATCGAACGCAGCAGCGAGCGCTCATCACCGCCCTTGCCCCGATAGGGGCCCATCGCCGCATCGAGCGCCGCCCCACTGCCCAGACACATCATGCCCACCAACCGACACACCGGGAACCCCAGGCCCGGCTTCTGGCTGCGCGATTGCGGATACTGCGCTTGATTGGCCAGCGTGTCCGGCATCACCACCGTCGTGCCGTCCACCAGCCGTATCGGTCGGCCTCGCCAACACCACGGCTGCGGCGCATG
>CAYIRZ010000061.1:4679-11883 GCA_964365845.1 uncultured Streptomycetaceae bacterium | reverse complement strand
ACAAAGTCAGCGCCGGTTTTGGCCGCAACCCTTTGGGCTGGCACGAGTTTTGGCCCATGACATTGTCGCTCCCCTTGCCAATATTCGCGATATTGGCTGCGGGAAGCTTCGCGTCCTGTGCCAAAATCGTGCCAGCGCATCACGCGTTTCATTATGTTAGGGACTCTAAGTCACCACAACACCCCGAGGGAGAGCATCAGTAAATGAAACGCATCGACGTGCACAGCCACGTGATACCCGAAACCATCATCCACGCCATGCGTGAGCAGCCGGCGCTATACAACACGACGATAGAAGGGAAAGGCGACGCGCTGAAATTTGTCCGCGGCAAGGTCAGATTCGACCTCATTCCCGAGTTTTACGACGCCGACGCCAAAGTCGAATCCATGGACCGCAAGGGCATCGACATCTCGGTGATCTCCCCCGGACCACAGGCCTTCTTCTACGGGCTCGGCGCCGACCAGGCGCTGCAGACGGCGGGCATCGTGAACGAAGGCGTGGCAAGAATGGTAGCAGCCCGGCCCGACCGCCTGCGCGGCATGGCCACGCTGCCGATGCAGCATCCGGACGCCGCCATCGTGGAGCTCGAACGCGTGGTGAAGGAGTATGGATTCAAGGCGGTGGAAATGGGTACCGCGATCGGGAACGACGAACTCGCGGACCCCAAATTCCGTCCGGTGCTGCGCCGCATACAGGAACTCAAGGCGGTGCTCTTTGCGCATCCCAATACCCAGGGTTCCGCCGGCAGGCTCGATTGCTACTACCTGACCAATCTGATCGGCAATCCGCTCGACACCACCATCATGGTGGGCAAGCTCATGTTCAGCGGCGCGCTCGACGAACTGCCCGAGATCAAGATTCTGCTGGCGCACGGCGGCGGATTTCTGCCGTACCAGATCGGGCGCTTCGAGCACGGCAGCAAAGTGCGGCCGGATACCAGCGCCGTGACCAAGGCCAGCCCCATGGAGATGTTCAAACGTTTCTACTTCGATGCGCTGACGCATAGCCCGCAGGCGCTACGGCATCTGATCGACACCGTCGGCTCGGAGCATGTGATGATCGGCACGGATTCGCCGTTTGACATGGGGGAAGAGCACCCGGCGGAGCGTCTCGACGCCGTGCCGCGCCTGACCCAGGCCGAACGCGAGGATGTCTGCTACCGCAGCGCCTTGAAAATGTTCGGCGGGGAACTGTAGCAGACACACGGATGAGCGCAGTCAGCCGTTTCAGCCCGGCGCACCTGCCGCCGGAGAATATCGATACGCCGGTCGTATGCTGCGCTTTCCGTGCCGGGCGTCTGCTGGTGCTGCGCGCGGGAACGGGATCGCAGCTGCCGTGCCTGCATCCTGAGCAGCTGGGTATTGATCCCGGTGAAAGCCACTACCTCGGCACGCTGAACGGCCGGCACTGCCTCGCTTTCATGCTGACGGAGGAACAGGCGCTGCCCGAGCATGCCGAACTCATGGGCATGCGTGCTTTCATACTCGAGGCCGATGACATTTTCGCCGCGGTGGCAGGATACGCGCTGCAAATCGTCGAGTGGGGCCGCACCCATCGTTATTGCGGCAGTTGCGGCAAGCCGACCCTTCCGCATGCGTCCGACCGCGCGCGCGAATGCCCGGATTGCCGGCAGACTTATTATCCGCGGATCTCCCCGGTGGTCATGGCGCTGGTCACCCGCGGCCGGCAACTGTTGCTGACACGCAAACCCGGCTACATCGCCGGGCGCTACACGGTGGTCGCGGGCTTCGTCGAGCCCGGAGAGACTCTGGAACATGCCTTGATACGCGAAGTCCGGGAGGAAACCGCGGTGGAATCGGCAAACCCGCTTTATTTCGGCAGCCAGCCGTGGCCATTCCCGAATTCGCTGGTGATGGCATTTGCGCTCGAGTACGCGGGCGGCGAGGCGCGGGCTGACGGCGTGGAACTCGAGGATGCGCGCTGGTTCGACATCGACGCGCTGCCGGATCTGCCCGAACCGGTGCATATCTCGCGTCAACTGATCGATGCCACCCTCGCAAGGCTGAGGTCCGCATTGTGAATTACAGAGGGTGGAAAATTGTCCGGCGCGGACGCGCGTGATAGCATTACGCAGGAAAATTTTCAACATGCACGGGCGTGTTTTGCATCGCCCGCGGCAAAACCTGTGAATACCAGCCAGTTTGGGAGATGACGTGCCGTTTTATCGCTTTGAGGATTTCGAGAGCAACTATCTGACGCCCCATCTGTCGACCGGCAAAGCGCCGCTGATCGAGGGCAAATACATGTACTTCTGCCTGCTTCACAAGAACGCGGGCACCGGTTCGGATTTGCACTATCATCCCAACGAACTGCTGATTTTTCCGGTACGCGGCAAGATCAACGCCATCGTCGGCCGGGACCGGCGCATCGTCAGCCCGGGCACTTTCGTGCATGCTCCCGCTTATGCCCGCCATTCGATGAAGGCGACCGAGGACGGCAGTTGCCAGTACCTTTACATCAAGGACAAGACCTGGACCGTGGTCGGATTGGCCGAAGACGAAGCCGTTCCCGAAAAAGCGATGACGGTGGACGAGGTCAACAGGAAATACAACGTCGGCGATCGCGACAAGCACCAGAAAGCGCAGGGCAAGTCGCAGGCGGTCATCGATGGACTGAACAACTGCTTTTATCCGATCCTGGAATCGCTCGACGCACCGCGGTCATCGGCGCGGCGCGTCAACTGGATCGAGGGGCAGCGGCTGGCTTTTGGTTTTTTCGAAGTGCCCGCGGGTTACGAGGAGCCGCGGATGACGGCAGAACATGAGATGTTCGTCTACGTACTCAGCGGCAAACTGAGTGCGCGGGTCGGGACCGAAGGCAAGACCGCCGTAACTGGCGACATCATCCATATTCCGCGTGGCGACACTTACCGTCTGCAGACGCAGTCGGCATACGCCCGCTACACGCTGGTGTGTTCGACCCCGTATCTCGAAAGCAAAATTGACGGCATGACCCCGGATGAAGCCGAGCGAGCCCGGCTTCATATGAAACCCAACTGAAACCCTTGATGAAGGCGACGACTATGAACATGATCCGCATGTCTGCCGTTACATTAATATTCCCAGTCGTGCTCGGGCTGCTGATGTCCGCTGCCGCTTTGGCGCAGGGCTGGAAACCGCAGCGCAACGTCGAGTTGATCGTTCCGGCGGGCGCGGCGGGCTCGCTCGATACCACCGGGCGCACCGTGCACAAGATCTGGGATGAGCTCAAGCTCGTGCCGGTAACCAGCACCATCGTCAACCGTTCCGGTGGCGGGCATGCCATCGCCTACGGCTTCCTCAACCAGCGCGCCGGCGATCCGCATTACCTGAGCATTACATCGGCGACGATACTGACCAACCATATCAACGGCCGCCTTCCCGTCACTTATACCGACTTCACGCCGCTGGCGGTGCTGCTGACCGAGTATGTCGCATTCGCGGTGCGCACGGAATCGCCGATCAAGACCGGCAAGGACCTGGTCGAAACCCTCAAGAAAAACCCGGGCGCGCTCAGCATCGCGCTGAGCAGCGCGGCCGGCGGCACGCATCACATCACCGTCGGCCTGCCGCTGCAGTCCGGCGGTGTCGATATCACCAAGGTCAAGCTGGTGAGCTTCAACGCCACCAGCGATGCCGTTACCGCGCTGCTCGGCGGCCACGTCGACGTCATGTCGGGAGGAACGGTGCAGATCGCACCCCATGTCGAGAGCGGCAAGCTGCGCGTGATTGCAGTCACCTCATCCAAGCGCATGACCGGGCCGCTGGCGAGCGCCCCGACCTGGCCCGAACTCGGCTACAAGGGCGTGTTCGAGAACTGGCGCGGCGTGATCGGCGCCAAAGGCATAACGGCGGAGCAGACGGCATACTGGGAAGGGGTGCTGCGCGGCGTGGTGCAGAGCGACGAATTCAAGAAATACGCCGAGAGAAACCAGTGGGACGATACCTTCAAGGGCTCGGCCGAGATGCGCAAGTTTCTGGATGGCCAGTACGGCGAACTCAAGAGCGTCATGACCTTTCTCGGGCTTACTAAGTAACCAATTGAGTTAATTAATATTTCGGAGGTCATCATTCGGAAGTCAAACATCGGCCAGATCGGCCTTGGCATCATGGGCGGCGCCTTCGCCGGACACCTGATCGCCGCCGGATTCGACATCATTGGCTTTGACCTGGACCGCAAACGGCGCGAGGAACTCAAAAACGGGGGAGGGAAAAGCGCTGCTTCCTGCGCTGCCGTCGCGGCAAAGTGCGGCATCCTGATCACCTCGCTACCGAGCATCAAGGCCTGTGAAGCCGCGTTCTTCGGCAAGGACGGCATCGCCGCCAAGGCGAAGCGCGGCACCATCGTTATCGAAACCAGCACCATGCCGCTGGAGTTCAAGCTCGATCTCAGGGAGCGCTGCGCCAGGCAAGGCATCATCCTGCTCGACTGCACTATCAGCGGCACCGGCGCGCAGGCCGCGGCCAAGGATACATCGGTCTATGCCAGCGGTGACGAAGCTGCGTTCAAGCGCTGCCAGGACGTGTTCGCGGGCTTTGCCCGCAGCACGCATTACTGCGGCGCATTCGGCAATGGCACCAAGCTCAAGTTTGTCGCCAACCTTCTGGTAACCATACACAATCTGTCCACCGCCGAGGCCATCGTGCTGGGGCTGAAGGCCGGACTGGATCTCGAACTGCTCTACAAGGTGATCAAGGACGGAGCGGGCACCTCGCGCATGTTCGAAGTGCGCGCGCCGCTGATGATCGCCGACGACTATGCCAAGGCGACGATGAAAGTCGAGGTCTATCAGAAGGACATCGACATCATCGGCGCCTATGCGGCGAAGGTGCACTGTCCGACGCCGCTGTTCGACGCCAGCAAGCAGTTTTATGCCGCGGCGCTGTCCCAAGGTTATGCGCAGCACGACACCGCCTCGATCTGTGCGGTGCTGGAGCAGATGGCGGGCAATCCGCGCCGCACCCGAACCGTTTCCCCACGTCAACGCAAGAAAGCCCAATGAACACGAAGACTCTCTCTCCCCAGACCCAGGCGGCGCAGACGCTGTCCTGGAACATGAAACTCCTGTCCCACAACGAGCTTGCCGGTTTCGGCGGCATAGGCGAAGGCATCGGGCTGCAGCTGGCCCCCGACGGGCGCCGCATCCTGTGGCTGGCGCACGAGTCCGCGCCGAAAAACTTCACGGGCGTGGACGTGTCCGACGTGCGCAATCCCAAGGTGGTGATCCAGACCGAACTGCCGCACGCGGGAGTGCGCTCCAATTCGCTCGACGTTTGCGGCAATCTGATGGCGGTTGCCTACCAGACCAAGAAGGCGGGCGACAAACCGGCCGGCTTCGATCTGTTCGACATCAGCAAGCCGGAGCAGCCGAAGCTCATTTCGCACTTCGATACCTCGGGACCGCATTCGCGCGGCGCGCACTGCGTCTGGTTCGTCGACGGCGAATACGTGCACCTGTCATCCGGCGCGCCGGATTTCGAGCCGCATAATCCCAAGGACGACCAGTTCTATCGCATCATCGATGTGCGCAATCCGGGCAAACCCACCGAGACCGGCCGCTGGTGGCTGCCCGGCGTGCGCAAAGGCGACAAAGAGCCGCCACCGAAGCGTTTGCCCGAACCGTTCGACGGCGGCTTCCGTACCCACAACACCAACGTCTACCCGCAGCGGCCGGACCGCGCCTACCTTGGCTACATCGACGGCGGCGCCATCATCCTCGACATTGCCGACAAATCCAACCCGAAGATGATCTCGCGCTGGCAGTACTCGCCGCCAAACAACGGCTTTACCCACACCCTGATGCCGCTGTTCGAGCGCAATCTGTTCATCGTCACCGACGAATGCGTGCAGGACGGCGGCAAGGACTGGCCCAAGCTCACCTGGGTGGTCGATGGCCGCGACGAAACCAATCTGGTGCCGATTTCGACTCTGCCGCTGCCATCGGCCGAGACCTTCACCAAGCGCGGCGGACGCTTCGGTTCGCACAACCTGCACGAGAATTACCCCGGGCCGGTATCGTTCCGTTCCGAGACCATCGTTGTGGCAACCTTCTTCAACGGCGGGGTGCGCGCCTACGACACGTCCAATCCCTACCAGCCGCAGGAAATTGCCTATTACGTGCCAGGCGCGCCCAAACTGTCCCCGGCCGGCGCCATCCAGCTCAACGACGTGTGGGTGGACGAGCGCCGCATCATCTACACCGTGGACCGCTTTGGCGGCGGGCTCTATATCCTGGAAATGACCGTCTGACGTGGAAGCGCTGGCTGAACCTGCCGCACTGGGACGCGATCCGCTGGCGGGCCGCATCCCGGTCAGCGTGGTCACCGGTTTTCTCGGCAGCGGCAAGACCACGCTGATCAACCGCCTGCTCAAGCGGCCGGACATGAACCGCGTCGCGGTCATCATCAACGAGTTCGGCGAGCAGGGCATAGACAACGACCTGGTGCAGGTGTCTTCCGAGCAGATGATGCTGCTCAACAACGGCTGCCTGTGCTGCGTGCTGCGCGGCGACCTGCAGGAGACGCTGCGGGAACTCTTCATCAAGCGGCGCAACGGCGAAGTGATCGACTTCGACCGGGTCATCATCGAAACCACCGGGCTCGCCGATCCCGCGCCGGTGATGCAGACGCTGATGACCGACACGCTATTGCAGGCGCAGTACCGGCTCGATTGCGTGGTGTCGCTGGTCGATGCCGTCAACGGAATCGAGCAACTGGCAACACTGTCCGAACCGGTAAAGCAGGTGGCGCTCGCCGACCGCCTGGTGGTCACCAAGTCCGATCTCGCCACGGACGAACAGATGGCAAATCTTGAATCGCGTTTGCGCGAATTCAATCCGCAGGCGCCGCTGCGGATTGCGATCAACGGCGAAATCGACCTCGCCTTCCTGATCGATGTCGGACTGCGCGATACGCACTCCAGGCTGGAAGACGTCGAACGCTGGATGGGAGAAGACGCCGGCCGCGGCCATCGGCACGACACGACGATCCAGTCGTTCTGCCTGCGCTTCGATCAGCCGTTTTCGTGGGCTGCCTTCAGCCAGTGCATGGAAGTGCTGACCGCGTTGCGCGGCTCCGACCTGCTGCGCGTGAAAGGCCTGGTCAACGTCGAATCGCATGCCGGACCGCTGGTGGTGCAGGGCGTGCAGCACCTGTTCCATCCGCCGGTCGAACTCGAGTCCTGGCCCAGCGCCGACCGGCAGTCG